>JBDSBN010000036.1:0-13857 GCA_039921585.1 Ginsengibacter sp.
AATGAAGTCAAATTGTTCTCTTCGTCATCTACATATAAAATATTAAACTTTCTATTTTCGTTTTGCTCCATTGTTATTGTGTTATATCATTTTTGAACCCGGCTGAGTAAGAGGCAATGTGATGATAAATTCTGTTCCCTGACCCTGAATGGAATTCACTTCTATTTTGCCCTCATGTTTTTCAATAATTCCAAAACTGATAGATAACCCGAGACCTGTTCCTTTGCCCACTTCCTTGGTAGTAAAGAACGGGTCAAAAACTTTTTGTAACGTTTCATCATTCATACCATTTCCTGTGTCCTTTATCGATATTTTTATTGACTCTTTGTCCTGCCAGGTTTTTATAAAAATGGTTCCTTTATCTGCAATGGCCTGTATCGCATTGGACAGTATATTCATAAATACCTGATTGATTTGTCCGGGCAAACAATCTATTTGCGGAATATTTCCAAAGTCTTTTTCTATATTGATTCTGTCTTTATAAACACTATGCAATAAGATGAGTGTCGATTCAAGACCTTCATTTATATCGGCTTTTTTTATGACATCCTGATCAAGGCGTGAAAAATTGCGTAATCCTTTTACGATATCAGTCGTTCGCCGGGCTCCTTCTTCAATTCCATTCAGAAGATCTGTTATTTCACCCATGGTAAAATCAAGTGATTGTTGATGTTTAAATACCAATACTTCAGAAAACAAATCTTCCAGATTATTTTGTTTAATAACTGACTCATATTTTTTGATACAATCAATCACATCATCCAGATCTTCCTTTAGAGGTTTTATATTCGCAGAGACAAAGTTGATCGGGTTATTGATTTCATGTGCCACACCAGCTGTTAATTGCCCGAGAGAAGCCATTTTTTCAGCCATGACCAGTTGTTGTTGAGCATCTTTAAGGTCATTCAACAATTTGTTCAATTCCTTGTTCTTCTCCTCTACTTTCCCTTTTTGGAGATCTACTTCATAAAGTGTCCGGTTGATCTCATCTTTAGTATTTTCAATAATTTTTTTCTGCTTCTCTATTTCTTCAATGCTCGCATTCAGGATATTGGTGATTGCTGCTTTGTCAGCCAGTGTACGCTTAAATTTGAATTCCAAAGCGATTACATTTTTCTGAACCGTTTTCACTTCATTTAAGAGCGTTTCTTTTTCTTCATCTCTTATTGACAGTGTCGCTATGATTTCTTTTAACTGGTCCAAAAAAGATGATTTATTGAGTTAGTTTTTTTTCTTCCAATAAAACCATGGAGCAGGTCGCATTATGAAAATCACATACTCCATCCTTGGCAGTTCCTATTTCTCCATATGTAAAAAATCCAATGAGTGGTTTGTTCCAGATTCCTTTTATTTTACCTGCCTCATCTTCCATGATTGGGCCCAGAGCCAAATGTCTTGCTTTGCATGAAAATAAAATGACTGCATCGGGAGTGGAAATAATGTCTTTTAGAACACACATGCTGTCTCTGGTTTTATCGATCAGATCAAACCCAGGCGGTACAGAAAACTGCACTTTACTTCCCTGAGGAATGCCTCCGGCAAATATCAATGCCTTGTTATCTATATCTACCATCAATGGAGATCTCAAAACGATGTTGCCGTTTTCTTTTTTTAATTGCAACGGATATTGGGCAAAATTCATGGCGATGATTTCAGATCGGTTGTAAACACTATCTGTAAACTGGAAAAACTTTACAAACACATCCACTGCGGGCTCATCATCTATCGTGTAAACAATATTTCCTTCCGATTTTGTAATTGTTTTTTCTACGCCGATATTATCCCATCCACTTGTGGCCAGGCCCGTCATATTTACATGATTATTATCAATCACTAAAGCGATTAATCCTTTGGATGATTCATATTCATTGCTAAAGACAAAAGAGTTTTTCATCGTAAGATCATCACCTGCCAGTCCGCCATACAGTGGGATATTCGGATCAAAATCTTTTACCCCTTTTATAATTTGTTCTGCATCGATGGTTAGTCCGCTGGATACAACAATAATAGAAGGGTTCTGAAATTTGTCTTTAGCAAATTTTGCCAAATCGTTTGAAGCTTTATACGTGTCCATTGAAGCTTCTGTAAAAATCTGGTAGTATTTTTTATTGAGATCAAGCAACATCATTACTGTGTGGTATTCCAGAATTTCCGCATCCATCACTTCACCTGCCGTGGTACTTCCAAAAATATCTACGTTTTTTTCACTTAGAAAATCTGAAATTGCTTTTCGATCTTGCATAGCAGAACAAAACACAACCGCCAGTGTTGGACTAAAACCATCCCTGGTCGCCTCGGAAAACTTCGATTTTATTTCTCCGATATTTTCTCCGGAAATATTTTTTGCTAACATTATTTTAAGTTTTATACTGCGTAAAAAGTTCCGTTGCTATTTCGGTTGGAACGATTTCTTTGACTTTTTTCACAAGGATATTTATTAACTCAGGGATGAAAGAACCTTTTACGGTTTCACTCAACCAGGGGTTCATTATTGTAGAAATGATAAAGTTTACCGGATCGTCATAGCCATTTGTAACTCCCAGGCGAAAACGTAAATTATCCAGTAATTTATTTCCGTAATTTTCTCTGGTAAATGAGGAGGAGGTGACTACTATTTCCGGAACATGTTCTGCTCTTCCGGGTGGTGCACTAAAACTGAATGTTTGATAAACAAGATCATTGAAGTCGTTTATCTTTTTCATATCTGAAATGGGTTTTTTATTCAAATCATAATAACTGAATGTGTAGGAAATGATGGTTTGATCACCTCCAAGTTCTTTAAACAAACTAAAGGCTTCGGTATCCTGCATTAATTCTTCATTTGATTTATTAACGATTCTGTCTATGATAAACTCATATTGCTTTTGTATTTCAGAAGGATATTTGCCTTGTTGTATGGCTGGAATCGGTACTAGGGGAAAAATAAAGAAAGGCAGGTTCTCAATATTTAAACATACAAGAGCTGCATAGAATCGTTTCGCATTAAAAAAACAACGGCCGGAAATTTTACCATATCCATCCGTATTCGGTCTGATAATTTTATGACTAAAATACACGGCTGCTGCAGCGGCACCCGGCTTGGATCCTTCCGCACCATAAACTCCTACTGTGGGGTCTACTCCACCATGATAGACAACAGGGGCTGTAAATGAAACCAAATTACGCATGGCAGAATTTCGGTAGCATAAACCACCTGCGGGATAAGGAACATAACCCGACTTATGAGGGTCTATTGTAATAGAATCGGCCATTTGCAACACTTTATATTGTTCCGCCACATAATCACTCATTGGAAGGGAAGCGATGGTTGAATTTTCAAGAAGGGTAAAATAAGCAGGCTCACTTTCATCCGAACTGTTCAGCATTGTTTTAAAATAACCGCCCCATGCCGCATCAGCATGGATGGCAAATTCTAAACCTTTGGCACGGTATTCATCTCTAATTGCCAAAATTTCTTTCAAGGGATCCACAGCACTTTCTTCCGTGGTGCCAATCACAGCGACCACATTTATCAGGGGGATTTTTTTTGTCAAACAGTTCTCCAGATGTTTCCTTAATTCCGTTGTTTCCATTCGTGCCTTTTCATCTATATAAATACTCACCATATTATTTGCTCCGATTCCCAGAATAGCGGCTCCTTTTGGCCAGGAATAATGTCGGGTGGCAGAGCAAAGGGAAACAGGTGTTTGATCAATTCCGGGCAAATATTTTGTCAGAATATCGTAGTAACCTGTGTTTTGAACAGTATAATTAGCGATTGCGTTACTCACCACTGTAATGTCCAAATAATATTGCTCACTGATTTTATTAGGTATCGTCAGAATTTCTTCGATTGGTAAATTTAGAATTGCCCAATCATCAAGAGCCAATAAAGACACTTTATTTCCATTGAGAAGAGTGACCTGAAAGTTGCGGGCATCTTTAAAAACATCTTCCTTCTCTAAAGCAATTTTGACACTAACCGGATAAAATTTTAAATTTCTTGCCATCCATAAACCTTCCAGATTTGCAATAGAACCGTCGCATGTAATATGCCCCCAGCCTGTAACCTGATTATCTAATAATTTAAAATTGCCTGGTGATGCACCAATCGGATTGACCGCATAACCCAGCATTTTACAGAGTTCATTTCCTACATACATTTCAAGGAGTGTAGTAATTGGTGACGCCTCTGCAGCAACATTGTTTTGGTTGTAAAGTAAAGCCGCAAAATATCCAAGCAATCCGGGTAAAGTGGTATCCCACAGCATGTGACCAACCGTCCTCATGCTGAAGAATGCACCCGATCCTTGTAATTGTTTGATGAGCATTTTATACTCCAGTCCCATTGTCTTCATCGTATTAATAAACCCTTTTGACTGTTGTATTTGCTCATCTATATAGTCCGGATCTCCGGGGAAATAATTCTTTCTTGATTGGATGTTTCCTTCTATTGCCAACTGCATCAATTCCTGTAAATATTTAAAATTATCTCCTCTGGTTCCCGGGAATAATGCTTCGATTGATTCTGCACCATTTCCCTCTAATTTTATTTTTGATTCTTCCGACATGTTGGAATGAATCTCCATTAAATTTTTTGCGAACAGAATGGAATGTTTATTATGCGGATGGTACATCTTAAGAAAAATTTGAGCGTATTAAAAATAGTTTGAAGAAGCGTCTTATCAGGGTGTGATATCTGAATTAAAGCAATCTTTAAAAATTTTCCAGGCTCCATCTTCTTGCTTCCACAATTGAATTGATTTGCCGATATCTTTGTTTTTACCACCAGGCTGACTGAGTGTATATGCCTCCTGTACGCCCACCACATCTATATTTCCATAGGCAATAGTAGAAACAACCGTGTATTCTGTAAAACCCTGATTGATAAATTCTGCTATGGCAGACTGAATATTTGACCGCCCCTGAACAGAAGGTGCTCCCGGAGCCATAAATTCCGCGTCGATCGTATAACAGGAAGCCACTCCGGCGGCATCACCTTTAGCCATTGCATCGGCAAACATTTGATTACGCTCCCTTATTGCTTCTTCTACAGATCCTAAACTTTGATCCGGTTTCGTTTCCTTCAAATTTGTTTTTGCTTCCATTTTTTTATGGTTTTTATATTTTCTTAAACATAATATAAAGAATAAAGATTTTTGGAAGATTGAGGACGAAAGAAGGGTGTTTTTGTCCGAACAATTCATTTTATTTATCAGAGAGGATAAGTTCAAAAAATCCCATTACTATTAAATATAAAAATGAACCGCAACGTTTATTAGTTTTTATTTCCTTGCGATATAAGCAATAAACGAAACGATTCAATTTTAGTGATCAACCTTGTATTTTTAGTGTTTTTTGTTTTTAAAGGAGGCAATTTCTTTAGTGAAATAAAAAATAATTACATGTCTGAACTCAGGTCTTTTCTATGTCTAACCACCATTGATTCAAACGACTTTTGAGTGCTATTGAATTTTTTTGACCAGGCTTTGAAATCCTCCTTCGGAAATGCTGCTTTAAACATTTTGCTCCAATCATCATTTGGATTCGGCTCAAAAGACTCCCACCCTTTGGCTAATGGAAAAACAATAACTACCTGACTGCCTTTTCCCATAACTCCCGTTTGAAGCAGGTAATAGTTATCAGAGTTACTTTTCTTATACATCTCGGAAATTTTTTTAGCGCCGGAAAAAAAATCCTCTTCCATGCCCGGTACTAATTCAATAAGGTAAATCCCCATTAATTCTGTCTGCATTCCTTGCGGACTTGGGGGCATATAACTGTCTTCACTTATTTCATAAAGGTATAGAGAGGCAGGTGCTGATAAATGGGAAGCAATATTCATATCCCAATCGGCAGCATGTCCGGGTTTACCTGCATCATTGAACGTTGATTCAATTCCGGCCCAGGACATCGGGTTTCTAAATACAAAATTATATTCTCCCATGTGATCGCCAGTCACTACTTCATATATATCCACAGCATTTGCCCCTGAATGAAATTCTTTATTATGATGCGCAAGGTTTCTTTCAAAATCATTTTGATGTAGATTAATTGGACGCATGATTTCTACACTCATTTTATTTTTCTTGGGTGTATTTGACTGGGCGCTTAATAATATAGGCAACATCACGGACATTATTAACAGTATTCGTTTCATGATTTTTTATTTAAGATGTTATAGGTGGTTTTAATTAATTTGTTTATCGTTTTTATTATTGGAAATAATACAGCCTTACAGTTATTTTCCGGGCCGGTAAGAGAGATCGGGTCTGATCATTCCGGTAATATTCTTTATTTCAGAAGTGATCTGCAATAATTTTCCGTATAATTCTTTTCCTTCGTCTCCTAATAATTCTCGGTTTTCTGCACGTCTTTTTTCATAATCTTCTGCACTTTTTGCAGAAACGACTACCATGAAATAAGCATTCTGTTCACCAAAACCATTTCTGTAAACACGATACTGCACCTTAGATCCTTTTTTAGTATAGAGATCGTGAAAAGCTTTGGCTAGTTCTGTTGCTTTCCCAATATTTTGCGGTGTTACATAATAATAGGTGAAGTGGCGATACGGCATTCCGTCGGTATAAATATCAATTCCACCGGGCATATAAGAAAGTTGCTTATCTAGTCTTACAATAAAATCCCGGTGACTATCATAGCATTTATCAAAATCCGTAAACATTTTCGTAAATGCTTCATTGCCCATCTTTGTTTGTAAAGGTGCAAAGGTGTTTTTATCAAGATCTGCCATGCTATTGATGGGTGTTACATATTGATACCTGTTGTTATCTAAATTTAAAGTCAGCCAACCATCCGGCAGATTTACTTTTTTACATTCAGTCGCCAAATTAATAGCCAGCTTCTCATATGGCGCAATCATAGAAGGATATACCGGATCTTCATGAATATAGTATAATTGATATCTGGAATTATCCTGGGCATTAACTATGCTTAATTGCAATAGGACGATTAAGAAAAAAACTCCGGATTTAATGAATGATTTCATTGTTTGTATTTTAATTTATAAAAAAAGTGTCCCTGAAAATTCAAAGAAATTAGGCATAAGACCTATATAATATTTGTAGCCTATCCCATCTTTAATTGCTTAAAGTAGAAATCTAACGGTCCCTATAAAATTGATCATGGATATTAGAATCTGCAATTACTTCCAGAATATTATTTGAAGGTTAATAGTGTATTGCATCGATTGTTTCCTGGAAGTCGCTCGAATTTTAAAAGAAAACTCTATTGGATATAAACTTAAACCAAAGATTCTTTGATAAAATTTTTTTGGGACGAAGAGGGGAAATTAATGTCCGGAGAGGGAATATTTCTATCGGAGGATTATTTAGTAGATATTTATGTTCTCGTTAGATGGTTTATAAAACTTAAAGAGTGTAAAAAACTTAAAGAGTGTAAATTCTATCCAGTAAATGATCTTTAAGTGCTGCACTTAAAGGAATTGGTTTATTAATAATAATAACATGGCCATCACAAACCTCATCTACATGAGATAGGTTGATGATATAAGACCGGTGAATTCTTATAAATAATTCGCCAGGTAAACGTTCTTCAATCGTTTTGAGCGTGGTGGATAAGAGAAATTCTTTACACGTGGTGTAAATGCGACTATAATTTCTATCCGCTTCGATATACAATATATCTTTTGTCAGGATTTTCACCATTTTATGCCGGCAACGAACAAAGATCCGGTCGCTTAAAATAATAGGCTCTGCAGGTTTTGAGAAATCCTCGTGATTACTTTCATCCACGCCGTTCTTAAATATTGCCAGTAAGATTGTTCTTTGCAGGTCGAGCTGCTTAAAGGGTTTTGAAATAAAAGCCGCTGGTTTAGTTACAATTGCCCGGTTGAATGTGGCCTCATCTGTATTGGCTGTTACATATATGATGGGAATATTTTCGTGCTTTTTAATTTCTGTAGCTGTTTCTATTCCATCTAGCTTTCCTTTTAAATGAATATCCATCAATATGATATCCGGCTGATTTTCTTCTATATGAGATAGGACATCCTCACCATTGGAAATGGTGCCGCTAATTTCATATTCCCATTCTTCTAATTGTAAAAAAATCTTTTCAGTAATAATGCCTTCATCTTCTACGATTAGTATTTTAATTGGGGAGCTCAAGGTGTTTGTTTTAAAAAATTTCCTGCCACATCGTTACCATGTGATCAGTGGTTTTTCATCAACGACAAAGGGACTGATTTCTTAGGGTATAAAGATCATAATCCAATAAAAACGATACCTTAAAAGTAGTTTTTTTTATTTAAAATGAGGAAAATCCTAAAAAAAGTCAGGAACTTTTTTACGACATGTATCTTTAAAAATTCCAATAAGATTCGTCATAAGCAAGTACTTTTTTATTTGTTTTTTTGTGATCAATATGTATCAAAACAAACATTAAATCCTGACAATCAATTGTTATACAAATCTCCATTCTTTTCATTATTACAACCTCCATTCTTCTTATTAATACAATTATACTCGTTATGATTATTGAAACTATTCCGGAAATTAGGATTATATCAAGAAAAATTTGGTTCAAAAAACACGAAACTATCAATTGACTTTCATTTTGCTGAATTTTTCAACAGCATTTAATAAATCATTTTTTGTCAAAGGCTTTTTTAAATATGCGTCTGCACCTGCTAATTTAACAGCAGTATCCAGGTCGGGAGTAGCGGAAATAATGATGACGGGTACGTGTTTCGTTAAGTTATTTGATTTTAATCCAATACAAATATCAAGACCTTTCATCCCGGGTAATTGCTGATCTATAATAAATAAATCAGGGATATTTCCTGCGTTTTCAAGTAGGTCAGTCCCACTTTCAAACAATTTTAAATCATAACCTGCTTTCTTGAGTATTATTTTAAAAATGTCCCGCACATTGGCATCATCATCTACAATATAAATTATCGTTTTCATACAAAATGAATAAGTTTTTAGGGTAACATAATTAACAAGAATTTCTTGTAAAATTCTTTAAGCCCAAATCATGCCATCCATTTATTTGTATATAAAAAGTAGAATTTATTCTGTGGATATAGCTGATTGTAGAATCCTATCCGCATTACCGTAAAATAAAAGTTTATTCAATGGTCATAATGGGAAATGATACATATAAAAATGCAGCTATCAAACAAGGATAGTGTAAAGAAATACGCTTATTGGGGTTTTTTAATCTGTTCAATACTTTCCATCACTCGTTCTAAAATCTGATCGAGCGAATCTTCGTCAGAAAATGTAAGAGGTTCTTTGAAATTTAAGGAAAGAAGCGTATTTCTTTTTTTCATCTTCAACCCTCTTTTATCAAATGCTGTAGAAAAACCATCAATCACCACTGGAATGACTATTGGCTTATATTGTTTAATAATAAAAGCAGTTCCTTTACGGCCAGGGGCAAACGGTTTTGTTGTGCCCTGCGGGAAAGTAAGCACCCAATTATTTTCTAATGCCTGTGCAATTTTTCTTGTATCTGCTACATCTAAGCCCTTTCTTTTTTCACCGGCTTCCGGTACCCATGCGCGTTGTACAGTAATGGCCCCACCTAAAGTGAACAGTTTGCTTAACCAGCTACTTTTCATAGTTTTTCCGGCAGCTACGTAATACACACGTGTAAATGGATTTAAAAGATAATAAGGTAATCCGAGGCGATTCTTTTTTCCCCATTTCACAGCTCCAAAAGTGTGAAAAAATGCGATCACATCAGCGAAATATGTCTGATGGTTACTGACAAACAAAATATTTCTTCTGGGAAGATCTTTAAAATTCTCCGTACCCGTTATCTTCAATTTATTAAAGATGACCAATCCCGGGTAACTGGCCATTCCAACTACAAAGTGAACGATCGACTTAAGTATATTGGTTTGTTTCAAACTTTGAATCCACTTTTTCATATCAGGTTTTTATCAAGCTCTTTTTTTTGCAAATTAAGAACAAGAATGAATCATTCTATCTATTTAATGCGGGCAAATTAAAAACATTCCAGTCATATAAAAATAAAAAGGACCAATCTTTTGATTTTATCTCGGTTTAAAGTTTCGAAATAAATGAAACATTACTGGATTTAGAAACTATAATTTAACCCGGGGATCTACCACGCTGTAGAGCACATCAGAAAGAATATTTATCAAAACAAAAATAGTTGCTGCGAAAAGGACGGATCCCATAACCACCGGATAGTCTAATTTCTCGAGAGCATCTACTGTTACCTTTCCGATTCCTTTCCATCCAAAGATATATTCTACAAAAAAAGCTCCGGCGAGTAATTCTGCAAACCATCCGGTGATTGCTGTTATAACAGGATTTAAAGCATTTCTTAAAGCATGTCCAAATACTACTTTTCTTCTGGATAATCCTTTTGCATAAGCTGTCCTAATGTAATCCTGACTCAATACATCCAACATAGAACTTCGTGTCAGTTGAGTAATTATTGCCATTGGGCGAATGCCTAATGTAAAAGCTGGTAGAATGAGATTCTGCAAGGTGAGGTATCTTTCACCCGTGACCTGATCTATGTTGAACCAACTTCCTGTAAGTGGTAATCCTGTATAATCATGCAATAATAATCCAAAGACATAAGCGACTACAATAGCCATAAAAAATGACGGGGCCGAAATGCCAATAACACTGGCAAATATGGAAGATGTATCCATCCAGGTATTTTGTTTAACTGCTGCCAGAATGCCCAGACCAATGCCCACAATAATGGCAAATACCATGGCAGCAGACGCTAATAAAATAGTTCCAGGCAAAGCTTCCATTAATACTTCTGTCACCTCTTTTTTTGTTTGATAACTTCTGCGCAGATAAGGGACTTTTACACCTACTTTAGTCTCCCCTCCTACAAAAAATCCTTGCAGTTTTTTATCTTTTATTTCCTCTTTGCTATGAATAGCTACAGGAGATATATCATTAGCATACAAAACAAATTGTTTCCATTTTGGTTTATCCAGATAGAGTTCTTTCCGGATATTGTCCATTGTTTGTTTATCTCCTGTTTGACCCAGGATCATGCGTGCAGGATCGCCAAATGCCTGGAAAATTAAAAAAACCACCACCACAATTCCGGATAAAACTAATACACCGTAGGCTAATTTTTTTAATAGAATTTTAAACATAGTCCGGATAAAAGGTTACAAAAGATTTCTTCTGAAAATAATTATTTAATGGCTTTTTTCATTTGAGCCCATCCCCACTTATTCTTCACGACAGGTCCATGCATTTTATATAATTGAGGTTCTGTACGCGCTGCAGTTTTGAACGCTGTGGCATCCATACTGAATACGGTTAAATCAAAATTATTTTTGACATTAAAGAATTCGTTTGTGGCTTTTGCATTTGGAGAAATAATATAAATAGGGGTGTTATTTTCTTTTGCCTGCTGGTATAAAGATTTGAAATTTCCCAACCATCTGTCCTGATGCTTATTTCCGTCCCGGATATAAAAGATATAATAATCGGTATCCACATTTAAAATCGCTTCTGTAGAATCATTATCAGACAAGGACATGAGTGAATAATCTTTGATGGGAGGCTCATTATTTCTTCCTTTTTCAATGATAACATCTTCCCTGCTTACAAACTGCCAACTGGAATCGGGCAAATCTTTTATTGAAAATTCTTTATTTTCCCCATCTTTTGAATATATAAAAACATAGTCCTTTACATCAGGAACTGCATCAGCCGGCATTTTTCGAAGTTCCAGTACGTCATTTCCTTTTTTGAAAGGAAGGCAATCTACTAACGGAGAATAACGTAAAACCCACCACTGAAAAAACAAAATAATCAGCGTTGAAAATACCAGGATTAAAAAATTAAACGCGGTAGAAAGTGGTGGCGTAATATATTTCTGTCCGATAAATAATATAAGGATGAGCACGATCAATACCAGATCTTTTATGAACGACTGCATCGATGTTAAAGGAATACAATCTCCAAAACATCCGCAGGTAGCAATTTTGCCGGATAAAGCGGCATAACCAGTAAGGAAAGTAAAGAATATAATCAGGATTAAAAGAAGCCAGATAAAAAACTTCTTTCGATAACCAAGTAAAATTCCAATACCCACAATAATTTCCAGAGTAATGGTAATAATAGAAAATGAAAATGCATAATCGTAGAGGAAATGCATGATTCCTGTCAGGCTTGGTGTCCGTGACCACACATCAAAAAACTCCTGCATTTTGTAGGATAATCCAAGCGGATCATTTGCTTTTACCAGACCGGAAAATATGAACAGTACACCTACAATAATCCTTGCTGCATTAACTACTAACTTCATGTAAACTTGTTTTGGTTGAGATTTTTATTTCGAATAATCAGTTTGATAATATTAAGGCAAAAATGGCATAATTTAAAATGTCGTAAAAATTTGCATCAATTCCTTCGCTAATTTCTGTCTTTCCTTCATTTTGTATAATTTGTTTGATGCGCAGAATTTTGGCGAGAATCAGGTCCACAAAGCTTTCCTGACTCATGTCGCGCCAGGCTTCCCCATAATCATGATTTTTTTCCTGCATTAATTTTTTGGCAAGCTTAATTTTTTCATCGTAAAATTTCGTCACCTCTTCTACCGGCAAATCCTCGATCTCATCATCATTAATTTCCAACTGGATCAAACCTATCACAGCATAATTCAATATCCCCATAAATTCACTTTGGATATCATCGCCGATTTTTTGAACACCCAGTTCCTGAATGTTTCGGATCCTCTTCGCTTTAATATAAATTTGATCCGCAATGGAAATGGTCCTATAGACACGCCAGGAAGTTCCGTAATCCTGCGTCTTCTTTAAAAATATATCTCTGCTCTTTTTTACAGCAGTATCATATTGAATATCAGTGTTAACTTGCATCATAATTGTCGCCAAATTTAAACTTAAATAAACAATGTTTTCTCTGAATTGTAATGGAAAGTTTCTTTTAGCTGAAAAGCCGCTCGTGATGGGCATTCTAAACATTACGGATGATTCATTTTTTAAGGATAGCAGATTAAATTCACCGGATGAAGTCTTGAAAAAAGCTTCTCAAATGATCGAAGAAGGAGCGGATATTTTAGATGTTGGCGGTCAGACAACCAGACCGGGAAGTCAACGCGTTTCTGCAAAGGATGAAATCCGAAAAGTAGTTCCGATTATCCATTTGCTAAAGGAACATTTTTCCGAAACAATCATCAGTATTGACACATATCATAGTGAAGTAGCTGTTGCATCTGTAGCAGCCGGCGCTTCCATAGTAAACGACATTAGTGGTGGTGAGATGGATAAAAACATGATCAAAGTTGTAGCCGGTTTAAAAGTACCATACGTCTGCATGCATATGAAGGGAGTTCCTGAAACGATGCATTTGGATACTAATTACAAAAATGTGCTTCAGGAAGTTTTAGATTATTTTATCCAAAAAGTGGATGAATGTAAACAGGCAGGTATCAAGGATGTGGTCATAGATCCCGGCTTTGGATTTGGGAAAGACATCCAGCAAAATCTGTTTCTTTTAAAAAATCTAAAAGTGTTTAAAATGTTGGAAAAACCTATCCTGTGCGGGCTTTCCCGTAAGTCAACCATTTATAAAACCCTAAAAGTAACCGCGCAGGACGCTTTGAATGGAACGACCGTTTTAAATACGTTAGCAATACAAAACGGTGCAGGAATTCTACGCGTTCACGATGTAAAGGAAGCAGTGGAAGTGATAAAACTGATGAAAGTTGTTGAAGAAAGTGAATAGGTATAAATCATATCAATAGAGTGTGCATTTTCAAACTCCAAACTCCAAACTACTTCTTCTTCCCTAATTCCTAATACCTGCCCCCAATCTACCAACTACTTCCCCCTCCTCCTCCAAACCCGCCACC
>JBDSBN010000037.1:0-7699 GCA_039921585.1 Ginsengibacter sp.
TTGTAAAACCACAAACGATTGCTGCTTCAACCATGCATGATTACGTTGCTCCCTGGTGACCGAAAGTGATTGATAATCTCGGAAAGATCGTTCCGGTTTTCAAAGATATGTTTACACAGCTTCAATCTTTTTTTGAGACTTTAAGCTATAAAATTAAGACCTGAATTTGCTGCTAAATTATTATTAGCTGTTTTTTTCAATAGAAATAATTATTTTAGCAATAATTAACCAGCAATACAAAATTGCTTTATTCACTCACAAATGGAATATCAATTAAGACAAGAAGGGAAATTTAAATTTTTGGAAGAAGGAGAAGGGGAACCACTGATATTGTTGCACGGACTCTTTGGAGCACTAAGCAATTTTTTGCATCTTGTTGATCATTTTAAAGAAACGCATAAAGTTATTGTTCCGTTGCTTCCTCTTTTTGATTTGGATTTGTTGCATACAACTGTTGGCGGATTACAGAAATTTGTGAAAAGATTTATTGAAACCCGTGATTATGATCACATTCATTTACTCGGTAATTCTTTAGGCGGACATGTGGCTCTTGTGTATGTTTTGAAAAATCCCGAGAGAGTGAAATCGCTGATCCTTACAGGAAGCTCAGGATTGTTTGAAAGCGGAATGGGTGACAGTTATCCCAAACGTGGAGATAAAGAATATATCCGAAAAAAAACGCGGCTTACTTTTTATGATCCTGCGATGGCTACTGACGAACTGGTAGATGAGTGTTTTGAAATTACCAACAATCGCATCAAAGTGATAAAAATTATTTCGTTAGCAAAGTCTGCAATTAGAAATAATCTTGGCGATGAACTGAATCAAATTAAACAGCCTACTTGCCTTATTTGGGGTAATAATGATACGATCACACCACCTTTTGTTGCAAAAGAATTCAATAAACTGATCCCAAATAGTGAATTGCATTTTATTGATAAGTGTGGACATGCGCCCATGATGGAAGTGCCCCAGGAATTCAACCAGATCCTCGCTGCATTTCTTTCAAAATTAAAAATACCTGCTGCAACGATTCTTTGAGTTATATTGTCTTTGATTGTAAAATTATTGCTGTAAATTTAAATGAATCAATATGACAACCCTACAGCTTGCAGATAATATATATCCATCGTTACATTTGACAGATACAGTGGCGGATGCCTTACAATTAATGAGTGATTCCAGGGCCAACCATCTTCCGGTAGTTTCTGAAGAAATTTTTTTGGGATTGGTAAGTGAAAATGATTTGAATGATGAAAAAGATAAGAAACTAGAGCTCGAAAAATTTCAATCGAATTTTATTTTGTCTGCTGCGGTTTATTCTAATAACTTTTTTTTGAAAGCGGCTGCGGTTTATAGCTTGTATCAAACAAACGTAATCCCTGTAGTTAATGAGAGTAACGAATTGCAGGGTACTATTTCTTCCGGTGCTTTAATAAAAGCGCTGGGAAGCTTTTGTGGTTCTTCCGAGTTTGGAGCCATAATCGTTTTGGAAATGGAGCGCACCCGTTATGCTGTTTCTGAAATAAATAGTTTGGTTGAAAGTGACGGAGCTACGATTCTTCATCTCAATGTTACTCCACATCCTTCGCCAAACCTCATAGAAGTAACTTTACAAATTAATAAAAGAGAAATTTCTACAATTCTTGCTACTTTCGAAAGATACAGCTACTCTGTTTCTTATTATTCCGGAGAAGAATTATTCGAAGATGATCTTGATTTAAATTATAATAATCTGATGAATTATCTGCAGATCTAAAGCAGTAAACCTACAAATAATCACTATTTCTATTTTCTATAAAGGAATATGAAAAATGGATTTAATTCAAAAGGAATTATTTTTACAGATTCTGAAATTCCCAGGCAGAAATAAAAATTCAATTGAAAAAATATGCGCATAGCGATTTATAGCCGCGGATTAGAATCGGAACAGTTAGAAGGTCTGAAAGTATTGCTTGAAGAATTCTCGAATTACCAGATTGAACCAGTAATCTTTCAGGATTTTTTTAATCAATTTTACTCTTCTATTCAAATCACGAATAAATATTCCAGCTTCAATTGCTCTGCTGATCTGGAGGAAATTGATTTCATGATTAGTCTTGGTGGCGACGGTACTTTATTGGATGCGATCACTTTTGTGGGCGACAAAGGAATTCCTGTATTGGGAATAAATTATGGCCGCCTTGGTTTTTTGGCAAGTATCCGAAAAGATGAAATCCATTCTGCTTTGAAAGCTTTAGTAAAACGAACTTTCAAGTTAGACAAAAGATCTTTAGTGCATCTGGATGCTAACATGCCCCTTTTTAATGGGTTAAATTATGGCCTGAATGAATTTACTATCCATAAAAAAGACACTTCTCCGATGATCAAAATTCATACGTATCTGAATGGTGAATTTTTGAATACTTATTGGGCAGATGGCTTAATCGTAGCCACTCCTACTGGTTCTACCGGTTATTCATTGAGCTGTAACGGCCCCATTGTTTTTCCTGATTCGGCCAGTTTCGTAATTACCCCCGTTTCGCCACATAATTTAAATATTCGTCCCTTGGTAATTCCGGATGATTCCATAATATCATTTGAAGTCGAAGGACGGACTGATGGATTTTTATGTACGCTCGACAGCCGCCGGGAAATTGTTACCAAAGAAGTCTTAATTGCTATTCGCAAAGAAGTTTTCGGCATTAACCTTGTTCGGTTGAACGAAAATAACTTTTTGCAGACTCTCAGAAGTAAATTATCCTGGGGGCTGGACAAAAGGAATTGAAAACTTTAACTTTATCATTGATTCAATCTTACTTTTTCAAGTTTGAGAGTCAGTATTTTTGATCCGGAATTATGAAAAAACTTATTTCATCTTTTTTTTTAATACTCGTCTTTTCACTTCATGGTCATGCTCAAATGAATGAGTACGAACAGCAGTGTGAATTTGGAATAACTGCCGGATTAGCACATTACTTTGGTGATCTCAACAACCGGGGCAATTTGAACAGGCCAAAAATTGCGCTGGGTGCTTTTGTACGAAAACAGTTTGGAAACTATAGTTCTGTTCGGCTTTCTGCTCATTACGCACTTTTAGGATACAGCGATATTTATAGCGACAACTCCTTTCAGATACGAAGAAACTTAAGTTTCAATACAAATATTTTTGAAATTGCCCTCCAGGGCGATTTCAATTTCTTTAAGTTTATCCCTACAGATCCTTCACACTCTTTTACGCCTTACGCCACGCTGGGCGTTGGTTTTTTCGGTTATGATCCTTATGCTTTTTATAACAATAAGAAAGTGTATTTGCGTCCCTTAGCTACTGAGGGCGAAGGATTCTATAAAGGGCGTAAATCTTATGGAAATATCGCCATGTGTTTTCCAATCGGTTTTGGTTTGAAATATGCGATTAATGAAAAGGTCAATCTTTCTTTTGAAGTTACCCATCGCTTTACAACCACTGATTATATAGATGATGTGAGTACAACGTATATTGGTGTTGACAAATTCCCATCTTCCAGCGGCGGAAAATCTTTAGCAGCGATCATGCAGGATCGTTCTGCTGAAATAGGAGCTCCCATTGGAATTGAAGGCCGTCAGCGTGGCTTTAGTAAACAAAAAGATCAATATATTATCGCTGAATTCGGCGTTTCATTTAACATTACTTCTTATCGTTGTCCTACGGTTAAGCCATAAAATATTAACCTTAATTCTGTTTAAACTATTCCTTACTTTTGTTTCTGTCAGGCTGCTCTGAATGCCTGGTTTCTTTTTTTGCAAAAAAACAATGAGTTTAAAAGAAAAATTGATCGCCGAAAAGCTTCCGCGCCACATTGCCATTATAATGGATGGCAATGGCCGCTGGGCAAAAGAAAAAGGCAAAGACAGACTATATGGTCATTATAGCGGTGTAGAAAGTGTACGTAATATTGTAGAAGGCTGTGCAGAGTTGCAAATTGGATATCTCACCCTCTACGCTTTAAGTACAGAAAACTGGTATCGGCCCAAAGATGAGGTCTCTGGTTTGATGGAATTGTTGGTCAAAACAATTAGAACTGAAGTAGCGACCCTCAATAAAAATAATATCCGGCTGCATGTTATCGGCAGTATCGATCAACTTCCTCCAAACGCTTCTGAAGAACTGGAAGAAGCTTGTGAAGAAACAAAAGACAACACCGGCCTAAATCTCATTATGGCACTTAGTTACAGCAGTCGCTGGGAAATTCTTCATGCGGTAAAAAGTATAGCAAAAGAAATCGGGGACGGGAAACTACTTCCCACAGAAATCACAGAAGGAGTTTTTGAGCAATATTTATGTACTGCTGATTTTCCGGACCCGGAGTTAATGATCAGGACCAGCGGTGAATATCGGATTAGCAATTTTTTATTATACCAGCTTGCTTATGCCGAATTATATTTTACTGAAACTCTTTGGCCTGACTTCAGAAAAGAGAATTTATATGAAGCACTCCTTGATTTTCAAAATCGGGAAAGAAGATTTGGAAAAATAAGTGAACAATTATGAGATAAATACAATTATATAAATCACCTGAAGTTAGCAGCCTGAAAGCCTTTAGTCAGTAATAATTCCGCTTTTTCTGCAATCTTCTTGTGACTGATTTAACAAAAACTTTTAATAATTGAAATTATCTTGCCGCCCTATTAAAATCGATTTAATGCACAAGATCTACAAGATCCTTCTCTTGGTAGCTGTCACTTTTACTGCCCAAAATGTTGTTTTCGCTCAAATTGTGAAGGATTCTGTACCTACGGTGTTTCCTAAAACAGATACTTTTCCTCACCTTACTCCAATAACTGATACCCTTTCGAAGGTTATAAAGAATGATTCCATTCCTTCATCAGTAAATGTTGAACTGGAAAATATCTTCAATGCAAAAAACCCGAAGCCATATATTTTAGCACACATAACTGTTACCGGCACTACATTCGATCCGAATTTAATTATCTCAATTTCGGGCCTGTCTATCGGTCATAAAATTATTCTTCCAGGAAGCGATGATTTTGCAACAGCTATCACAAATTTATGGAAGCAAAACCTGGTGTCGGATGTGGAAATTTATTTGACACAATTGGTCGATGACAGTCTATCTGTCGAACTCCATATTACAGACCGGCCGGTATTATCAAATTTTAAATTTAAAGGGATTTCAAAAACGGAAGCGGATGATATTACTAAAAAGCTGGATCTGCAAAAGGGAAGAGTAACGCGCGTTACAGAAGGTTTTAAAGTTTCTTCCATTGCTACCATCAAGAGATTCTTTGTTGACAAAGGTTATAGAAATGTTGATGTGGTGATCAATCAGATAAAAGATTCAAAAGCAGCAAATGCGGTCAATATACTTTTCACAATCAATAAAAATGGTAAGGTCAGGATTAGCAATATTTATTTTGCAGGCAACCAGAAAATACCGGATCTGAAATTGAAAAAGCAAATGAAGGGAACAAAAGAAAAAAGCCGGTTCACTCTATTTCCTTCCGCAGATTATAATGTTTACGATTCCACAAAAAATAACCACCTTACTTTTAATCAGTATTTTAGTGATAATGGGTATCTACTCCCTTCAATGACAAAAGAACTTCTGGATCCTTACGTCCGGTTTAAGTTTCTTACTTCTTCAAAATTTAATGAGAAAAAGTATCTTGAAGACAAAAACAAAATCTTAGATTATTATAATTCTCTCGGCTTTCGTGATGCTACGATCATGGCTGATACTACTTATAACGACAAAGGAGATTTAGATGTAGCAATCAAACTTTCGGAAGGACATCGTTATTATTTCGGAAACATCAGTTGGAAGGGGAATACAAAATATCCAGATTCTTTGCTGAATATGATTCTGGGAATCAAAAAAGGAGATATTTATAATGCCGAAACTTTAAATAAAAAATTGGGCGTAATTCCTTCCCAGGAAGGTGGTGATCTTGGTAGTTTGTATATGGACGACGGCTACTTATTCTTTCATGTAACTCCTGTGGAAACGGCAGTTTATAATGACACGATTGATCATGAGATCCGGATTTCTGAAGGGCCGCAGGCTTCCATTGGTAAGGTAGAAATAAGCGGGAATGACAAAACTAAAGAATATGTGATCCGCCGTGAATTACGAACCGTTCCTGGAAAAAAATTCAGCCGGCAGGATATTATTCGCACCCAGCGTGAGCTTTCTCAGTTGGGTTATTTTGATGCTGAAAAAATTTCTCCGGGCATTGTTCCAAACCAGGCTGACGGTACTGTAGATATCACGTGGAATCTTGTCGAAAAATCTTCTGATCAACTCGAACTTTCAGCTGGCTTTGGTGGGGGAATTGGACTGACGGGAACATTAGGTGTTACCTTCAACAACTTTTCTATCTACAATATTTTTAAGAAGAAAGCCTGGGATCCTCTGCCGGTTGGCGATGGACAAAAATTAAGTTTAATAGCTCAAAGTAATGGGAAACAATTCCGTTCTTATAATTTCTCATTTACTGAACCATGGCTTGGTGGTAAGAAAAGAAATCCATTTACCATCGGGTATTATGATACAAAATATGCCAATGCTTATGATCCGAGGACCGGTTATTACAACCGTTCTTATGCAGATTCTTCTTTCATAAAAAATACAGGAATCAGTGTCTCACTTGGTAAACAATTGAAATGGCCTGATGACTTCTTTTCACTGGTTTATCAATTGAATTATCAGCGTTATAAGTTGAAGAATTATAACATTTTCCCTGGATTATTAAATGGCGTTTCAAATAATATTAGTTTAAAAATTACCCTTGCAAGAAGTTCTGCGGGACCAAACCCTATTTTCCCCACCAGTGGTTCTAATTTTATTCTAAGCACAGAGTTAACACCGCCGTATTCTCTGTTTAGAAATGGAGCTGCACTTTCATCGACTGATCAGTATAAATGGGTTGAATTTCATAAAGAAAGATTTACCGCACAATGGTATGTCCCAATTGGACAGGGACGTGGGGAAAATAAGGACAAACAATTCATTTTGTATGCTGCTGCAAAATATGGCTTCATGGGAAGATATTCCGACAAAGCGCCAATTTCTCCATTTGGCAGATTTCAGTTGGGTGATGCAGGATTAAGTAATAATTATGGATTGCTGGGTTATGATATCATTGCACACCGTGGGTATCCCGTCTATGATAATTCTAATCCAAAAATAAATCCCGATATCAGCCAGGCGGCCAATTTCTTTACGATCTTTAATAAATATACTTTAGAAATGAGATATCCATTCAGCACAAGCGCAAGTAGTACAATTTATGGACTTACATTTTTTGAAGCTGCTAATGGATGGTATAGTTTCAAAGGGTATAACCCTTTCAAATTGCGCAGGTCTGTTGGTGTTGGGATGCGTTTCTTCTTACCGATGTTTGGTTTGCTGGGATTTGACTATGGAATCGGGCTGGATAGAGTTAATTCTACTACCGGTTTGAAAGGAGCTGCTAAGTTTACATTTATGTTGGGCCAGGAACCAGAATAAATAGAAGAGGTGAGCTTATAATTTGTTGGCTGAAAATTGGAATTCTGGTTATTTGTTTGTTTACTGGTTTACTCGATAGAAGAATTATTTCAGAAGTTAAATAAATGGTTCATGAAAAAGTTATTTTTTATAATAAGCGCCTGTTTTTTATTCACCGTAAACAGTTTTGCCCAGCGATATGCAGTAATTGATTCTAAATATATTTTGGA
>JBDSBN010000038.1:0-6933 GCA_039921585.1 Ginsengibacter sp.
GCACTTTAGTATACTCCGGGGCACCATTAAAAGTGGAGGTTCATACAAGTGGTGCAAGCAGCGTTAAAAAAAAGTAAATAGATTTCATCATTTTCCTACAGCCCATATTAAAAAAGCAGGGAAAGCTCGGCTCCAGGAATTAACATCATCTTTTCCGCCAGAAAATTCTGCATAATCAATATCATTTGGATGGGCCACTTTTTTCTTTTTAATTAATTCAATCAGATCTTTGGTATTTCTTTTAATAGATAAATTGGTATTACTATCATTACCAGCTCCTGCATAAAACCAAAATTTTAATTTTGGCTTTTTGCGCGATGATGTGATTTTGCTAATAATCAACCTATTCTTATCCATTGAATAGTCCGGATCATGTGGGTCCAAATCCGACACCCCAAATGAGCCTGAGAACACGCCTACTTTATCAAACTTTTGCCAATTATCCCAGACTATGTCGAAGGCAGAAAGTCCTCCTAGACTATTCCCTGCAAAAATGACGGAGTTGAATTTACGTACGCCGGACATTTTCTTTACATACGGCAACAATTCATTTTTTATAAAATTGCCATACTTTTCTGCAGACTTACCTTTTCCCTCATAATCCGACATTCCCGCCACGCCGTAAATATCATCCCTGTTAGTTGCTTTCACTCCAACTATTACCAAGGGTTTAATTGATTTCACTTTCCATAAACTATCCAAAGTTTCCTGGACTCTTAAACTTTGAAAATCCTGACCATCATTTAAAATTAAAAGATTGAAATCTGATTTTTCATTTGGAACAGGAGTTGAAACAATCACCAATTCCATCTGTTTTTGCAGATGTCTGGAATAAACTTTATCTTCTTTTGAATTTATTTTATTCCCGCACCCAAAACAAAACACAATGCTGGCAAGGCTTACAAAGATTTTATAAATCATTATGAAATTTTTATGTTTTGCTAATGTAATAAAATTTGGTGAATAGTTTCCTTTGCTATACATTTGCAATCCAAATCGCGAAGTAGAGCAGCGGTAGCTCGTCGGGCTCATAACCCGAAGGTCGGAGGTTCGAACCCTCCCTTCGCAACAAAAGAAGCCCACATAACCCATGTGGGTTTTTTTATTTGCAGATATTTGGTTGCTAAGAACTGTTTATTTCATCCAGGACACCCACCCTTCGATTAAAAAATCAACTTCTTTTTTTTAAGAGTTTTCCTTTTTATAAAATGATGATGAAAACATTGTTAACCCAGGATAAATCTTGGTTATAACGTTTCTTCAACATGCTGTGCTTTACCTTTGTAAATAATCTTTTTTTACAAATTACTTAGAATAAACAATCAATAAATAAAACATTATGGATGTAAAAATTTGGTCGGACGTACGTTGCCCTTTCTGCTATATCGGGAAGAAAAAATTTGAAATGGCCTTAGAAAACTTTCCTCAAAAAAATAAAATAAACATTATCTGGAAAAGTTTTCAACTTGATTCATCTCTTAAAACAAATCCGGACATAACAGCAAAAGAACATTTTGCAGAAATAAAAGGAATATCCCCCGATCAGGTGGAGGGCATGTATCAACATGTAGAAAATGCTGCCGCAGAAGTAAAATTAAAATTCAATCTGGAAGCATCGGTTGTCGCAAATTCCTTCAATGCACATAGATTGATTCAATTTGCAAAAACAAAAGATTTAGGGAATGAAATTGAAGAAGAATTATTTAAAGCTCAGTTTATAGATTGCAAAAACATTGATGATTTAGATAGATTGGCTGAAATAGGAATTTCTATCGGTTTAGAAGAAAAAGAAGTGAGAGAAATTCTAGCATCCGATGCTTTTACAAAAGAGGTTCAAACAGATGAAGAAGAAGCAAGAAGCATTGGCGTAAGCGGTGTTCCTTTTTTTGTATTTGATAATAAATACGCTGTTTCAGGGGCTCAGTCTCCGGAAACATTTCTCCAGACCCTAAATCAGGTATGGCAGGAAGCAGAAAAGGAGAAACCGGTCATTCTATCAAATGGATCTACATGTACAACGGCAGGCACTTGTGATTAATACCTAATAATATTTGGAGCGGAATCCTATTCATCTACCTGGATTTTAGGCGAGATTATGGTAACATATTTTCGCTTTTTTTTTGTTCATTCTAAAATAATTGCTGAAAACGAAATATTTCCAGATTGAATTCAGCTTAAAAAAGCCGTTACTTTGGCAAATGGATTCATTAACACACATTGCATTAGGTGCGTGCATCGGAGATGCAGTTTTATCGAAAAAAATAGGCAGAAAAGGAATGTTGGTTGGAGCGATTGCACAGAGTTTTCCCGACTTCGACATTATTGGAACTCTTTGGCTGTCATTACCTGAAAATTTATGGTTTCACCGGGGAATTACACATTCTCTTTTGTTTGGTTTTCTTGCCGCATTTTTACTGGCATATGTAACACAGAAGATCTTTAAAAGTAAAAACCTTTCCTATAAAAATTTAGTTATTTTCTTTTGTCTGCAAATGTGGCTACATAATATATTGGACACTTGCAACTCCTACGGAACAGGACTACTCGAACCATTCAGTGATCATAGATTTTCCTTTGATGTTCTATTTGTAGCAGATCCATTATTCTCTATTCCACTAATAATTGCTGCAACTGCCCTGCTAATATTAAAAACAAATCATCCGGCAAGAATGAAATGGATAATTCCAGGATTGATTCTGCCCTGCTTGTATTTAATTTATGCATTTAGTAATAAAAATTCTATACACGACCATATATCCAAATCATTGGAATCTCAACAAATTCCGGTTACTAATTTTGTTACTACTCCAACAGTTTTCAATACGTGGCTCTGGTATATCATGGCACCTGTAGACAGTGGAGTTTATATTGGATACCGTTCCATTTACGATGATGAAAATTACGTGACCCCTTTCGAATTTTTTCCTAAAAACGAACACTTACTTTCAACTATAGACAGCACTGAAGATATCGTTTTTCTAAAAAAATTAGCCGATGGCAATTACACATTTGAGCAAGCCCATGACTCTCTTATTTTCAACGTCCCACGATTTGGCCGTATAGCCGGATGGGATTCTATTTCAACCGGTTTTAATTTTCAATTTTACCTAAACGAAGGTTATGATAATAATCTTTTGATTCAAAAAGGCAGAGCAAAAGAAATCAACTCCAAAACTTTTACCAAGATGATTAATCGCATTAAAGGGTATGGAAAAGAAAATTAATAGTAGAAAAGAAGATATTTTTTCATAACTTTTAAAGCCCTGTGAAAATTTCGTCTCAGTGAAGCGGCATTTGCAACCTATACCTTAAAATTTAAATATAAAAACATGAATATCCAAAATGCGAAAGTTCTGATAACCGGAGGTAGTTCCGGAATAGGCTATGCTACAGCCAGCTTATTACAGCAAAATGGCGCACGTGTTGTCATTTGTGGAAGACATGAAGACACAATTCAAAAGGCAGCAAAGGAACTGAATGTTTCAGGCTTCAAAGCAGATGTGAAAAACGAATCAGACGTAAAACAGTTATTTGATTTTGCAATCAAAGAAATGGATGGTCTTAATGTAGTTATTAATAATGCCGGATTAGGTTTTTTTAGTCCCCTCGCAGAAACTTCTTCGGAAGATTTTAAGAAAATCTGGGAAGTGAACGTACTCGGCGCTTTTCTGGTAGGAAAAGAAGCAGCCAATTATTTTATAAGAGAAAACACCGGCAACATTATCAATATTTCATCTTCTGCGGGTAAGCGGGGCTTTGCAAAAGGATCAGCATATGTAGCAAGTAAATTTGCGATTTCAGGACTAACAGAATGCTGGAGAGCAGAGCTGCGTCCACATAATGTACGTGTAATGCAGGTAAATCCGAGTGAAGTTGTAACTGACTTCAATGCTAAAATAGGAGGCTCTCATACAAACGTTGATCATAAATTAAAACCCTCAGAAATCGCTCATGTAATTCTCTCCATGCTGACGATGAATGATGTAGGATTTATTACAGAAACATCTGTGTGGGCCACTAATCCTTAATACCCAGTAAGAAAAGTAAGTAATTTGACCTGGATTTTTATCAGGGGATGGTCTTTTTTTATTTGGAAGAAAAAGTGGTATAATTAAAAGGATTTCAAATTGGGATAAGTTTTATACGTAAATGTTTGAAGAAATTAAATAATAGAAAAATTATGGCTATTAGAATTGAAGAGTCCTGGAAAGAAATACTAAAAAGCGAATTTGAAGAGGAATATTTTAAAGAATTAACTCATTTTATAAAAACAGAAAAAGCAGCAGGAAAAATTATCTATCCGCCAGGATCTTTATTTTTTCGTGCATTTGACAAAACTCCCTTTCATAAAATCAAAGTAGTTATTTTAGGGCAAGATCCTTATCATAATCCAGGTCAGGCAGACGGATTAAGTTTTTCTGTTCCGGATGGAATTCGCAAGCCGCCCTCTCTGAGAAATATTTTTAAAGAACTCAAAAGTGATTTAGGTATTGAAACACCCGAAAACGGAAATTTAGAATCCTGGGCAGAAGAAGGAGTATTGTTATTAAATTCCAGTTTAAGTGTGAGGCAGGGTGAGCCGGGAAGTCATGGCAGAGCGGGTTGGATAAATTTTACAGATGCCATTATTAAAAAGATTTCCGATGAGAAAAGGGCGGTGGTATTTTTATTATGGGGAAATTTTGCTCAGGCTAAAGAATCCATCATAGATATCTCCAAACATTTTATACTGAAAGCACCACACCCGTCACCTCTTAGTGCAAGTCGCGGATTTTTAGGTTGTAAACATTTTTCCAAAACTAATGAAATACTGATGCAGGAAGGAATACAACCCGTCAATTGGAAATTAGCCTAAAAATTGTAATGTTGCAACCAGAAAAAGAATCCATTCTTCAATTTTATTAAGAAAATTAAATCTACATTTTTGAAAATCTTTTTTGCAAAAATAATGGCAGTGTGGGCCCTCCTCATTTTCTTTATTACGATGTTGATACCCACTTTAATATTATGGGTGATAGTATTAATTGATGAACCTCGCCGAACCCAAGTATTCAGGGTCACCGTTCAGGCTTGGATGAGAATTTTCTTTTTTCTAACAGGATGCGGATTCAAAGTAAAAGGGAAAGAAAATTTCAAAAAAGGTAAAAACTATATTGTGACCTGCAATCACAATTCTCTTATGGATGTGCCCTGTACAACCCCTTTTATTCCAGGAGCCAATAAAACCATTGCAAAAATCGAAATGTCGAGAATTCCCGTATTTGGACTTATTTATAAAAGAGGTTCTGTTTTAGTAGATAGAAATAATAAGGACTCGCGTAAGGATAGTTTTTCAAAAATGAAGGCTGTTTTATCTAACGGAATGCATATGTGCATCTATCCGGAAGGGACAAGAAATAAAACAAATCACCCTTTAACTCCATTTCATGATGGAGCATTTAAATTAGCAGTAGAAACAGGAAACTCTATTATTCCAACACTGATATTTAACTCCAAAAAAGTAATGCCTGTTTCTAAAGGTTTCTATTTTTGGCCTGCCAATATGGAAATGCATTTCCTTCCAGAAATCCCTGTTCAAAAAGGAGAGAATTATGAAGCATTAAAGGAAAATGTTTATAAAGTAATGGAGAAATATTACGAAAGCAATAGGAAAGTATAAATGAGTTATTGGTTCAAATAATCTGATTATATTCAAGAGAATTACTCAATCATCTTATTTCTCATCCCATACATCAACAATCCACCAATCGTACGGGCTCCCACTTTATTTTTCATATTCTGGCGAATAGTTTCTATAGTTCTTGGACTCAAAAAAACTTCTTTTGATATTTCAGATGTCGTTTTATCATCGCCTAGCAATTGTAGAATTTTAAGTTCCTTTTCATTAAAGGTAACAGGCACATTATTTCCGTAATGTCTGTTTACGCTTCTTTTTTGCATCAATTTCCCCATCACAGCACTATTCACCAATTGATTAAAATAGAAGTCTTCATTCATACAGGTTAAGATAGCTTCATATATTTCATCCGGATCAGTTGTTTTGGTTAGATATGCATTCGCACCCATTTCCATCATCTTACTAATCATTTGTTGATCATCATACATAGTCAACACAATAATTTTTAATCCTTCATAATTTTTTTTCAGGATCTCAATTGCGTTAATCCCGTCTACTTCAGGCATACGAATATCCATTAACAATACATCGGGTCGTTTAATGGTAATTTTGTGCAGTAAATCCTTGCCGTCTTCAGCTTCCCAAAGCATTTTCAAATCCTTCCGAGAACTAAGAGCCATTTTTATCCCATCTCTGAAGATTTTATGGTCATCGGCAATAGCAATTTTAATAATATTATCCAGCGACATTTATTTTAACAGTTAGGGTAAATACATAAATAAAAATAACTTATAATAGGACAACTTTCAGTGCATAATACAAAATACTTTTTACAAAAAATATAAAATCAGATTCACTTTCAAACCAATCGTAAATCTACTATCGCACTCATAGTAAAAAAACTATCTAACAATAATCCAATTCACTAACTCCGATTGCACTTTTATATTTATAAAAAAACCTTTATTATACATTGCCCAATGTAAATCTTTTTTGTTAAAATTCCTATAATAAGGAAAATTTCATTCCTGACAAACAGATTGAAATTCAATACAATCCAAGTTAAATATGGATAAATAAGGGATAAAGTTTCTTTCAATTTTCAAAAAAAATTGCAAAACAAAGCCCTAATCACTAGATTTTTTTAGAAATTAAAACTTATCCATATACACAATACCGGAACTCTACCACAAACTCCATAGTAAAAATACTACAACCTATTGGTACTTATACCCTATTTTGAGTAGTTGTTTTACGACCCTGATTCAAGAATATATATACCTGGCAAGGTTTTGAAAGAAAGTCACCACTTTTTA
>JBDSBN010000039.1:0-5124 GCA_039921585.1 Ginsengibacter sp.
ATACAACCATTATATACGGGCCATGTTGATTGGTATGTAGATTACAGCCATGGAATCCGTTTGATTCACAGAACAATTTATGTCAATAATAAGCCAATGGATTATACGGATGTTTTAAAGGATCCGGTACTAAAAGATTTATTATGTGATGAGGAGTTTTGTGATTTTTATAGGTATGAAGCCGGCTAGGCACAAAAAATAAAATGGTTTATACGCACTCATTTGATTGGCTTGATTTTGCCACATCAGTTTATTTGAATTAATTAGGATTTCTTCTTTTTCAAAGCAGATTTGCCTACCTCAATAAATGCAGGCGCCTCCTTGTATCCACTAGCTGTGTGTATTAAATTGCCTTCACCATCTACAAACAGAAATGTAGGATATGCTCTAATCTTATATTTTTTCGCTAATTCTGGTCCCTCGCCCTTTTCCATATCCATAGTGACATTTATAAAACCTTCATTATAAAAATCAGCAACATTATTTAAAGTAAATACATCCTTGGCCATTTGTATGCATGGTCGGCACCATTCTGTATATGCATCCAAAAAGATTAATTTGTTTTCTTTTTTAGCTTTTGCAAGCAATGCTTTCCAGTCACCATTTTCAAAAGATATTTTTCTTGTATTAATTTCTTTTTCTTTAGCAGTAGACAGAGAACTGTTTGCTTTAGCCATTAACCTGGCGGGGGATTTTAACATTTCTGATACATTGGTAAATGAAAGTTGATCCCCGTTTTTATCATAAAAAACATATACCGGATACATGAGCATGGCAAGTCTGGGAGCAAACTTTTTCCCTTCATCCGAATTCATGTTTATTTTGATAGGGATCACATTTTTTTGAAAAAAAGTGACAATACTATCAATTGTAAAAACACTGTCTTCGGTTTTTGCTACCATAGCGTTTGACGGATTGTTTTGAACATCAACAAAAATGATTTTTCCTGTTTTTTCGGCCTCTACCATAGCCTGATCAAATGTTAGGTTTTTAAATTCAATCCTTGCCTGCGCAGATACACTACTAAATGCGACTAATAGAATAATACTTAGTGCCATCATTTTAGTGGCTGAATATTTTAAGTTCATTTTCATTTTTATTTTTTGATTTAAAAACCTGTTTTAATCGAATGATGATTAATTAATGCTTTGGACATGTCCATTTAATTAATTAAAATAATTCTTTTAGAACGTTAGCCTCCACGCAAACAATTTTGATGTTTGACAGTGGCGAAAGATAGGGGAAATTGGATTCTTCTTATTTGCCACTTATGTAATTTAACTCCAACTGACTGTAGTTAAAGTTATTTGGGCATTACTTATCGTAGTTTATTAATTCCTTTAGGAAATTAAAATCTCACTAAATCGAAGAGGTGTTTAGAGGATCTTTGTAGCTCAATTTCTATCTTTTCCTGAAAAATATATTTCTGCTTTTCAGGGATACTGTTAAGTTTTGGGTACTATTTATTCGCAACACCCTACTCTAAAAATATTTAGAATTTTAAATCTGGTACGATGCAATTAAGTTATCGATTATTCATCGGTTTGAGGTGGATAGAACAAATCTGTTTACACTAACCCCTGTGCTATCATTGCATCAGCTACTTTTATAAAGCCCGCTATATTCGCACCGTTTCCATAATTTATGTACCCATCTTCTTCTTTGCCATTCTTCACACATTTATGATGAATGCGCTTCATGATCTGTTTTAATTTGGTATCTACCTCTTCACTTTTCCAAGAAAAGCGTATGGAGTTTTGAGACATTTCCAGGCCGGAAACTGCTACACCTCCTGCATTGGCAGCTTTACCAGGGCCATATAAAATCCGGGCTTTTTCAAATTCATGAATCGCTTCGGAAGTAGATGGCATATTGGCTCCTTCTGCTACACAAATGCAGCCATTTTGAATCAACATTCGGGCATCTTCCAGATCCAACTCATTTTGAGTGGCATTCGGAAAGGCTATATCACAAGGGATTTTCCAGGGACGTTCTCCTTCATAAAAAGTACAGTCGAATTTCTTGGCATATTCACTGATGCGGCCGCGACGTTCATTTTTTAATTCTAAAACGAACTTCAGCTTTTTAGTATCTATTCCGGAAGGATCATAAATAAATCCTTCAGAATCCGATAACGTAACCACTTTAGCACCCATTTCGATGCATTTTTCTACTGTAAATTGCGATACATTTCCAGAGCCGGATATACTAACGGTTTTGCCTTTAATGCTTAATCCTCTGGTTTGAAGCATTTCTTCTGCAAAATAAACCAGACCATATCCAGTGGCTTGCGGGCGGATAAGACTTCCTCCATACTCCCGTGCTTTCCCCGTTAATACACCTGTGAAATTTCCATTGATACGTTTGTATTGTCCAAATAAATAGCCGATTTCCCGGGCTCCCACACCAATATCACCTGCAGGTACATCCACATTGGCACCAATATGTCTGCTTAATTCCGTCATAAAACTTTGGCAGAAACGCATTACTTCATTGTCGGATTTCCCTTTGGTATGAAAATCAGAACCACCTTTGCCGCCACCCATGGGCAGGCTTGTCAGGCTGTTTTTAAAAACCTGCTCAAATGCGAGAAATTTTAAGATGCTCAGATTAACTGAATGATGAAACCGAAGGCCACCTTTATAAGGACCAATGGCACTGTTCATTTGTACTCTGTAACCGCGGTTGATTTCTATTTCTCCATTATCGCGCATCCAGGGCACGCGAAACATAATCACTCTTTCAGGTTCTACCATTCGTTCCAGGATCTTGTTTGATTTGTATTGAGGATTCTTTTCAATAAATGGAAGTAAGGATCCGGCAACGTCTTTAACAGCTTGCAGAAATTCAAATTCATGTGCATTTCTCTCCTGCACTTTTTTCATAAAAGTTTCTAACAAAATTCTATCGTTAGATAAAACTTCAGGTGATTTTGTCATTAAAAATTGGGTTAGTTGTTTTACAATATCTACTAAAGTAATGATTTTTATGAAAAATAGCTAATAAAGTGTGAAATGCTTGGATGGGAGTGTTGAAATAGGAGGTGGTTTTGAATTCTGTTAACTTTGGATTTGTCTTCTTTAAATAGTTTTTCCTTTTTTAGTTTTATTCTAAAGACCAGGTCTGTACTTAACCAGGTACAGGAATACCAAATTAAACTGTGCTTACCTACTGAAAATTAAATTAAACTTAATAGCAAAGGACTTTCTTCTACCCTGAAAAATAGAAGAAAGTCCTTTATTATTTTGCGTCATTTTATTTACCAATCTTGTCCAATGCCTGGTTGATATCGTAAATGATATCTTCATAATTTTCAACTCCAACAGAAAGACGAATCATTTTTTCTGTGATAGAAAGAGAATGCTTTAGTTCCGTATCTACATCCACATGAGTCATGGTGGCGGGATGCTCAGCCAAACTTTCCGTACTGCCGAGACTTACGGCCAACTGGATTAAATTCAACGAATTTAAAAATGTAAATGCTTCTTTTTCCGTTCCTTTTACATCAAAGGAGATCATTCCTCCGTTTGATAAGCATTGTCTTTGTTTAATAAAATATTGTTCCCCATCTTTCTCTGTGAGGTTTCCGGGGAAATAAACTTTTTCCACTTTTGGATGGCCATTCAAAAATTCGGCAACCTTATTTGCATTAAATGCCTGCATATCCATTCTCACTTTTAAGGTTTCCAAACTTCTGAGAAGTAACCACCCTGTATTCGGACTGGCCATATTTCCAAGAAAAGTGCGTAAACCTTTTACCCGTTGGATTAATTCTTTCGAACCCAAACAAGCGCCCGCAATCACATCGCTATGTCCACCAATGTATTTTGTTGCTGAATAAAGTACCAGATCTGCTCCATGCTTTAAGGGATGTTGCCATATAGGACCCATATACGTATTATCTACCGCCAGGTAAATTTCTTTTTCTGAAGTGGAAAAATGTTTTGCAATAGCCTTGCTAGCTTCAATGTCTATGAGATCATTGGTAGGATTTGCAGGAGTTTCAATATATACAAGTGCTAATTGATCTGCCTTACCGGTTTCTTCTACCATTCGGATGATCTCTTCTCTGCTTTGACCTACCTTGAATTCTGCAATATGAATTCCGAATTTGGGTAGAATTTTTTTCATGAAATGATCGCTGCCTCCATAAACCGGACTACTGGTTAAAATTAAGTCACCCGGCTTTAAAAATTCCAGAAGTACGGTTGATATGGCAGACATGCCACTTTCAAAAACAGCACAATCTTCCGCTCCATCCCATAAGGTCAATCTGTTTTCTAGTATTTCAAGATCCGGATTATTAATGCGGCTGTAAATGAGACCCAATTCTTCTCCCTCATTTTTAACCCGGTGCCCATACGCTAATTCAAAAAATGCTTTTCCTTCTTCCGCACTTTTAAATACAAAAGTGGAAGTTTGAAATATCGGACATTTAATAGCTCCCTGAGAAAGCTCAGGTTTATAACCATAGGACATCATTAAACTTTCTGGTTTCATTTTTCTTTCTTCGTTTGACTTCATTTTTTCTTTTTATATTAATCAATAAATTGCAGGCAATGAGCTGGGAGCTGCGAGCTCACAGCTTATCCCTAACCGCTCAATTTAACAATTTTATCCATACTCAATTAAAATAGAATGAATAATTTGCAGAACTCATGATGCATTTCCAATACATAGAATATTTAATCGTTTTACTGGCGCTTCCGTTGATGTATTTTCTTTACTACCTTGTAGTTAAGTGGAAAAAAAACACGGCGAAAAAGATCGGCGATCCTTTATTAGTAAAGGAATTAACCAGAGATTATTCTTCAAAAAGATTCAGAATTAAATTCATTTTAATTGCTGTTGCATTTGCATTGTGCGCTATTGCCGTAGCCGGACTTGTAAAGCCCGATGGAAGACAGAAAATTCAACGTAAAGGGACAGATATCGTTATTGCCCTGGATGTGAGCAAGAGTATGTTGGCTACGGATATTAAACCAGACAGGCTTGAAAGAGCGAAGCAGATCGTTTCCAAAATAATAGATAAATCTCCAAATGACCGGTTTGGACTGGTTGTGTTTGCCGGTCGCGCCTATCTTCAAATGCCCTTGACGATGGATCATGCAGCTGCGAGAATGT
>JBDSBN010000040.1:0-3939 GCA_039921585.1 Ginsengibacter sp.
GCGTATCATAGCGAAAAACTTAAGAGGCCAGGCTTTGGAAAACTTTTTGAAGAAGGTTTTTTGATCACCATCTCAAGTTCTATGCATCTGTATACAATCTGTTTTTCTTATATAACCTTTGACAAGTTAGAATGCTTCTAAATTCTTTAACCATCTGGCATTTAACGCAGCCGCTTAGCTTAATTTAGGGGTATTTATATATCAATTTAGGCTTGGGGATAATGATTTTAAAAGAATACAAATAAAAGGAGATTACGATGTTCCAAAAGCCGCCTACCATTTTTTATGTTAGGCGGTTTTTTTGTATCCAGGCAAATCGTACAACTTTCCAATAGGAATAAGAACTTCTTTTTTATTGAAATTGAACCCTGCCATGTAGGAGAAACCAATCATTGGTTCGTCTGAAAGGCTATTAAGCATCTCCATACAGCTTCTGATTATTTTATTTTCATTGTGACTATAACTCTCACGAATATTCGCCAAATACTTTGTTCAAATAGCAATGCGGTCGCCGTTGATTAAAAAATTAGTTATAAACGAATGTCATGTTTTTGTAACCAAGTTGATTAAGCTGAACTCTACCCTTTAAAGAACATTCTATCAGAATTGAATTCAACAGATGAGAAGGGTTGGTATTTATTCACAAATAACAAAAACAAACAATCATGAAAAAGAAGTTTATGGTTCCGGCGCTGCTATTGATTGCTGCGTTTACACTTTTTAGTTGTAGTAAAAATGATAGGGGGCATCAGCCTCCGGGAGAAGGCAGTTTAAACTTACCGCCACTGGATCCGGCATTAGTTCAACAGGGTCAGCAAGTATTTAGATATGATACATTTGGTGACGAAACCTTTTGGACAGATGTTTTGAAAATGAACGAAGTGATCGAAACCGCTGTAAGTCCTAAGACAGCTTTGGCCGTGGGCTTAAAAGTTGATGCCAATGCATTACCGGCTGCTGTTGTAACGGCTATTCAAAATGGACAAGTTGATTTAGATGACCCACAAACCACACTTGTGTTGTTACAACTGAATGCAGTGGTTGGTGTGCAGGGGCAGGTGAGCCAAAAAGCAGATGGAAGTTTAAAATTGGACAGAGTGGGAATTACCTGCGCTCTGTGTCATTCAACAGTTGATAATTCATTTGCCAAAGGTATTGGAAACCGTAAGGATGCCTGGCCAAACAGAGATTTAAATCCGGGTTTGATTATCTCATTGTCTCCCGCCTTAGATCAGGCAACAAAAGCTATTTATGCTTCCTGGGGACCAGGCTTATACGATCCCAGATTTAACCATGATGGCTTGAGCAACCCGGTGGTTATTCCACCTGCCTTTGGTTTATACGGGCTTCCGAAAGCTATTTTCACCGGTGATGGGGATGTGCAGCATGAACCGGCAGGTCCTGTGGCCTATTGGAATAGATATGTAGCTGTGACACAAATGCACGGACATGGTTATTTTTCAGATACCCGTCTTAATAACTGGGTTGTTGATCACCGGGTCGGCGGAGATGATTTAGTCACATCGAAACTTCCGGCATTACAGGCTTACCAATACTCTATTTCAGCACCCACTCCGCCCGCCAATTCTTTTGATGCCGTTGCTGCGCTAAAAGGAAAAGTACTTTTTGCCGGGAAAGGGAAATGTGCAAGTTGTCACTCCGGACCATTATTTACTGATGTAGTCAACGGAGGAAAATTACATCCTCAAAATGCATCCGTTGCAGTGGATAAAGAATATGTGAAACGGTCTGCTACAAAGCAATGGAGAGTCACACCGTTGAAAGGAATTTGGCAACATCCACCTTATTTCCACGATGGGTCATCAAAGACATTATCTGATGTAGTAGCAAGATACGATCAGGAGAGAAATCTGAAATTAACGACTGATGAAAAGCATGATCTGACTGAGTATTTGAAATCACTCTAAAATAATAGTAACAAATATTCAGTAGGCATGTGGGTTAATTAACCCGAGCTTTTATTCGCTTACGGATTCGTCAAATTTCAGAGAATATTTTAACCAGGGCGGAATTCGAATAGTCCTATACTGAAAATTCAGAACTGAAAAAGAATGACCACCAGGCACAAAGGCACAAAGAAATCCTTCGTGTTCTTTGTGCCTTTTTATTTTAAAAAAGTTCAACCTGGACCGCCTTATAGTGGTCGCCTTATGTGCGATTAAAATGAACAGTTATTTATTAAATCGTTCTACCTGAAAAACATTGATAAATGAAACGCATAAAAAAGATCTTATTTTCTACACGAACTATGACTGTGCTATTGCTCTTATATGGACTTAGCATGGCGGTTGCCACTTTTGTAGAAAACGATTATGATACACCGACCGCAAAAACACTTATTTATAATGCCACATGGTTTGAAATTCTGATGCTTTGGCTGATTCTGTTATTTGCAGCCAATATAAAAACCTATCGGCTTACACGAAGAGAAAAATGGCCGGTTTTAATATTTCACCTGGCGTTTATTTTCATGTTTATCGGAGGAGCGATCACACGGTATGTCAGTTTTGAAGGGCAAATGCCAATAAAAGAAAAACAGACGACCAATGAAATTATCAGCGACCTTACTTATTTTAAACTGGAAGTGACCGATGGAAAGAAAACACTCAGATATGACAAGAACCCTTATCTGATGTCGTATTTTAATGCGAAAGAAACAAAATGGCCATTCAAAAGAACCTTCAGGCAAAACTATCATTTCGATGATAAAGTCATTTCTTTAAAAACCATTGATTATATCCCTTTGGCTAAAGATTCTATTGAAAAAAACCAATTAGGAAAAAAGATGCTCAACATCGTGTCGGTCGGGCAGGAAGGCAGGGTGAATAATTATATTCCGGAAGGAGACATCAAAAACATTGATGGAGTATTATTTAGTTTTAATAATCCCGTTCAGGAAGCCGTTCAGCTCACGGAAAAGAATCAACAAATGATGATTACTTTTCCTAATGATGGACAGTATATGTCTATGGCAGGACAGCAGACGGGTGAGGTAACCGATTCTGCTTTATTGGTTCGGCAATCAGGGGAGATGAAGGCGTATGTGCCTGCCACTTTGGATTACAGGACACTTTATACAATCAACAACACCAGTTTTATTATTCCTGAAAGCAATTTTAAAGGAGAAATTGTCTATTACAACGGGGACAAAAATGATCCGATGGACAAAAATCTTTTGGGAGCTATTCAGGTAGTATTAAATTCAGGCAAGGAAAACGACACATTGATAATTCATGGAGGAAAAGGCGTTACTGATTACAATAAAACAGTTAGCATTAATGGCTTGAATGTTTCGTTGGGATTTGGTTCCAAGATACTTCATACGGATTTCGCTTTACGTTGTGATGATTTTCTGCTCGACCGTTATCCCGGGTCAAATAACCCATCATCTTATGAAAGTAAGATAACCGTCATTGATGGTGGAACAGAAAAACAACATCATATTTATATGAATAATGTGATGGATTACCAGGGCTACCGGTTTTTTCAGGCAAGTTATTTTCCGGATGAAAGTGGAACCATTCTTTCTGTTAATGCAGATTGGTGGGGAACAAATGTGACTTATTTTGGGTATTTCCTTTTGTTTACCGGAATGTTTTTTACTCTGTTCTGGAAAGGAACTCATTTTTGGAAATTGAATCAGTCATTAAAACAAATGCATATCAAAAGCCTGATTCTGCTTCCATTTTTTTTGCTTCTGGGAGCAGGTACAGAGATAAATTCCTCTTTCGCTCAAAATAATTCACCTGGTACGATAGATATTATAAGCACTCCAAAAAAGCCCGGAACTGACGCCCAGTTTGCAAAACCCGGTGAGTTAGGCGCAAACAGGATGATTGACAGGGCACATGCCGAAAAGTTTGGGTATCTGTTGGTTCAGGATTTTCAGGGCAGGATAAAACCGATGAATACCCACAC
>JBDSBN010000041.1:0-7915 GCA_039921585.1 Ginsengibacter sp.
TGCTGATCGGGTTGCTCGTGTTTTGATACTTTCTCTTTCAGGTAACAACACTGCCGCGTGTTTAAAATCATTTATTATCTGTTGATATGTCTGTTCAACAGTCGATCGTTTTAAAACCTCTTGCAAATCTGTGGACAATTTTAAAACAATACCCAAGTCATTATCCGAAGTAGTTGTATTATATGCTTTTGCAAATAATTGCGCCAAACCGTAGAAGTAGTAGGCTCTCAGGAAAAATGCCCTACCCTTAATAATTTCTGCCTTGGTTTCTTCACCCTCCCAACTCTTTGCATTGATCTCTTCCAGGACAAGATTGCATTTATAGATATTTGCATAAGAAAGAGCCCATTCACCAAGAGTACTATTATTGGGTGTTTCCCATAAATAATAACTTCTATAGTCAGAGCTAAGCGTCGCCCAATCAGTAGAGGTTATATAATAATTATCTGAGAAAACTTCTGTGCCTGACGGGGCCCTTGAATAACCCAAAATGTACGTATCTAATAATTCCTCAAGATCACTTAAAGAGTTGATAGTTGAAAGTGATTTATCAGACTTTACATCTAACAGTTTTTCACACGACTGTAATATCAAGCATGATATACAGAAAAAGATAGTTTTTAAATTCATTGCAATCGTTTTATAAATTAAGGTTTACGCCTAATGATAAAATACGGGAAGGCTTTAAACCCGATGGATATTCCGGATCGATACCAGCGTTGTTTTCTTTCCACAACACGCCATTCAGGCTTGAGGCTATTAAGAAAACCTCAGCCGATTTGAAGGGGTTTTTAATTCCTACCCCCTTTTTGAATGAGTAACTCAAACGTATATCGTCAAGTCTCAAGGAAGAACCGTTTAGAACATTTACTACAGAGTTCGTATAAAATATATCTCTTGTCGAGACTGCAGGATAAACCATGGAAGGTACATTGGTATTTGACTGATCACCGGGTTTTTGCCATCGATTTTGAAATTCTGAGATACCCTTTCCTGTTTTAAACAAATCGTTGTAATTCAGAGATGGTTTCCGGAAGAAATAACCAGCCTTAAACCTTATATTAAATGACATTTGAATATTTTTATACCTAAAGTCATTTCTGAGAGCTCCAAAGAAATGGGGAACGGCATTTCCGCTGACAACCTGGTTATCCAACGGAAGATAGGTCAATGAATTATAATCAGTGCTAAGCTTTCCATCAAGCATACCTTGCGGATTGCCCTGGTCATCTAAACCTGCCCACGGATAACTAATCATTGCAAATGGTTCAAATCCTTCCAATCTTAATATATAGAGTCCGTCATTTAACAGGCCAGTAGTGTATGATGTCCCGAGGTATTTTTTTATAATGCTTTTATTGAATGAAAGAAGCAATGTATTGGTCCAATAAAAATCCTTCTTATAAATATTTTTAGAATACAAGGTTAGTTCAAAACCTTTCCCATTTAACTGACCGGAATTGGTATTGATAGAAGATAATCCATAAGTAGGATCCATAGCTTTGGGACCTATAACGTCTGATGACCGCTTAAAGTAGTAATCAAAAGAGCCACCAATACGGTGGGAAAAAAAGGCAAAGTCTATCCCCAAATTTATAGTTCTCACTTTCTCCCAGCCCAGATTAGGATTTGGATAGTTAACAACAGATGCAAATGGAATTCCTGATATAGCCTGATTGGAAGCGGGCGAATGCCTGATTGTTGTTCTTGCTGAACTTTGAGGACTCAGGTTTCCCCCATATCCTATAGTACTCCTTAATTTCAAAAAAGGAAGCCAGGTCAACTTGTAATTCTTATCGTCAGATATGTTTACAGCTAGTCCTGACGACCACAATGGAACTCCCTTTTTATTGGTTTTGACTCCAAAAAGGTTGGAGGCATCGTACCGAATGCTGGATGATAAAACGTAAATTTTCCTATAGGAAAACGAAACTGTTGAGTAACCAGACAAGAATCTAAGTGAAGTTTCTTTTATAGAAATTCCGTTAGAGATATTTCCAGAACCAAACAAGCCGTATAACGTTGACATACGGTCGATAGAGTTAACTCCGGTCCAGTTAAGATTTTTATCTACACCATATATACTGAATTGATCGGAATTATAATCAGATGATCTAATTTCACCTCCTGCAAGTATGGCTAAATTGAAATCCTCATCTAAATCCTTACGAAAATTTATTTGCCCTCTTACATTATGGATTACATTTTGAGAACTTCCCTTATTTACCATATCTCCGACCGGAACACCGTATCGAACATCATCACCCGTAATGATAGTGTATTGATTGATCCGGGTTGTCGTATTCCAGGAACTTACATCATACACATTATTATTAAATGCCTCGTCCTGTTGAAATTGATATTTAACTTCCAGATTCAAAAAGGGAGCAAATTGAAAACGAAGGCCTGCATTGATGATTAAGGAATTGGATTTGGTTGCAAGTTTACTATGATTGATTTCATCCAGAGGTCGATACTTCCAATCCAACAACCGGCCGCCACCCAGCGTGTCCAGAAATGATACTCTATAGTCTTTTTCTATTACCAACGGATTTCCAGCTTCATCTGCTAATTGAGCATAGGGATATAACTCTGTAAGAGATTTTGTAATTAAATCTCCATACCCAATTTGGTTTTTTACAATTGAATTCCTTGTGGTATAGCTTATTTCACCGTCAAGTGTAAGTGTTTTTAGCAACCTGAAACTTGTCTTTGAAAAAATATTTATACGATTGTGCGAATTCCCTTTCAAATCGGCTTTTGATTCGTCTGCATTAGCACCGAAATAATAAATGGCCTGGCCAGCTCCTCCTGCTAATGAAATGCCTAAACTATTTGTTACTGCCGTTTGATAAATATATTTTTCGAAGTCTTTTCTTACATCCATTCCTTTCAGGCGATTAATTTCGTCATTTGCCTCATTTTCGGTTATCTTACCGGCACGTAGATCGGCAAGGGTATAGATTACTGGCGTAAAGGGAGAATAGTCGCGCGTATTATTTAACCTGGAATTGTAGTATCCTTTTTCAAAAAGAAATTTTTCTACATCAATATAGTCCGAAGTAGAAATGCGGTCAATCGAAAAAAGGTCAGGCTTCGTTCGTATCGATTGATTTGCATTAACTGTTATGCTTAATGGCTTATTTGCCGAACCTTTTCTGGTATTAATAATTATCACTCCGTTCCCGGCCCTGGCACCCCAGATAGCTGTTGCAGCCGCATCTCTTAAAATAGTTACACTTTCTATATTGTTGGGACTAATATCGTCAAGGTTTCCTTCATAAGGAAAATTATCTAGGACAATTAGGGGGGCAGTTGGTGCATACCCAAATGTATTGACACCTCTGATTTGAATCGGCGCGTCCGATCCTTTTCTCCTGTCAAAATAAAGGGAAGTTGTTATACCGTCTAGCCTTTCCAACACCGATGTGGACTGGCTCCGATTGAAAAGTTCATTACTTATCTGCACAAACGATCCGGTAGACTGATGCATTTTTATTTTCTCGTAACCAGTATTAATAGTTATGTTTTCAAGCTCCTCATTGTCAGGAAACATATAAATATCCTGAGGTTTTTTTGTTATTGTATCGACAAGTAGGGTCTTGTGCAGGAATTCTACGTGGCTGACAGACAAAACAGTTCCCGGTGGGCCCTCCCAATGAAACAAACCGTTTTTATCGGAAGTAATAAAAACGAACTTTCCATCGGGCGAAGAAATTGAGGCCCCTTCAATTGGGGCTTGGTTATTTGCTGATAATAATTTGCAGGTAATTTTCACCAATGGCTGGGCTGAGACGCCTGAGGCAAGTATCAGGACAAAAAAAAGTATCAAATTGTATCTCATAATTATTGTAATTGATTTTTGATTAACAGAGTTGAAATTGATTTAGTAATTCCGCAAGAATATTTCTATAGTTTGGGCGTCTAGGAGTTGATAGCCGGTAAAAGCATAGGCCTTTCTGTTTTTGTCTATCCATGCATAAAATGGAAAACCCTGGTGGGGAAATAATTCTAAAAGTTGGTCTGGAGTGTAAACAACCACAGGAAAATTGTATTTCCCTCTTCCCTCATTCCGTAATCTTGGAAACAAAGTTTTTACCGCATCAACACCAAACTTCCCGGTTCCAAAAGTGATCGCAACTGATATAAATTGAATCTGATCGTGATACTTCTCCTGTAAGCTGTCAATTTTTGGAAAAACTTTTATGCAGCTAGCGCAATAAGGAGCCCAAAAATCTAATATTACCAGTTTGCCTTTGAAATCTGAGAGCCTTATTGTTGAATCTTTATAATTAATAACGTTATTGAAAACGATATCTGGCACTGCATCGCCGATGGATAAAGGTTTTAAAGCAGGAGTCTTCTGCGCATTCGTATGCAGACATAGCATTGCCAACACGCTTATAAGCGTTAATTTTTGCATGATAAATGAGTTAAGAATTGAAACAATTGGTTTAACTCATGTGTTGCGGACCGCTATTTACCGGAAGATTCTTGCTTTTTTTACTATTTGTATAGTGCACTTACTTCGTGCTCAAAATTAATACCGGCAGCGGGGACGGCAGGCCCATGAGAATAGCCTGCCGTTTTTAATCCGCGGCTGCCGTTCTACTCGGGGTTTTTTGGTTTTACGGCATACCTCACCTGTGCAAGACTGCTTTCTTCATTCTCAATTTCCCATTGCCGTAAATGAAGAGAAAAGGGGGTGGTGCTGTACTGATGGAAAAGGAACCGGTTTGGCTTTTCAAAATGGAGGTTAAGGTATTTGAATAATTTGGAAGCGTGTTTTTGGATATGAAAAAATGATTTTGAACAGATGAAATGAAGACCTAAATTGTGTTCTTGATACTTATAAAAGCAACAACTAAAACTGTTTAAATGATCAGATATGTAAAAATTTTTCATCTATAGCAAGATGCAAAAGAATATACATCTTTACCATAAAATTTATGGACAACAAAGAAGTTTAAGTTCTTTTAAAAGAAGTTTCAATCTATTTAAATAAATTATTATTACTATTTTTGAATAAATTTAGCCATGAAGTTAGAAGAAAATATAAAATCGAAAAGAGAAGCCCAAGGAAAAAGTCAAAAATTCCTCGCAGATGCATTGGGTATTTCAGTCGAAGAATATAATATATTTGAGATGAATGCCTCAAAGTTGAATATATTACAACTTGGAATTCTTGCCAATGCTTTATCATGTTCAATAGTGGACTTAGTGGATGATGGCAATACAATAGGACAGATAAAAAATTACTTCTATAATCATGCGGATAACCAAGGCACGAATATTAGGGTACAAGGCATTGATCAGGAGGAGATTAGAAAAAGTTATAAAGAGTTGTATCAGGAAGAATTAAATCGAATTCCAAAGTTGGAGAAATTATTAAGAGATAACAAAATAACATTTAACTATTAATCTTAAAAAATGAGGGTGGGGGATAATATCAGAGAAATTCGGGAGGCTGAAAAAAATTTGAAGCGAGAGTATGTCGCCAAAAAATTGAATATTTCCACTCGAGCATATGCCAATATTGAAAACAATACCTCTGATATAACGATTAGTAGGCTAGAAGAAATTGCATTTATTTTTGATTGCAGCCCATATTATATTTTGAATTATAAGGTAGCCAAGAGCGAATTTAAAAATTTCTTTCATAATAATTATGGTAATAAAGGAACCAATATTATGCACCAAGGTGGTAATGTACACAATGAAAAACAAATTCTGAGATTGAAGGATGAACTTTTGGAAAGTGAAAGAAAGCGAATATCTCTACTGGAAGCACTGTTGATAAAAAATAATATTGAATTTTAACCAAACAAAAAAGTCATGAAAATTGGAGATAATATTCGTGAAATTAGAGAAAAAGAAAAGAATCTTAGACAGGAAGATGTTGCTAAAGCCTTAGGTATAACAACCAAAGCCTACAGTAATATTGAAAATAATGTCGCTGACATAACGTTAACAAGATTATACGAACTGGCGGAGATTTTTGAAGTGGCTCCTGAATATATACTTAATTATCAGGAGAAATCCACCTTTACAAACCATTTTAATAACTATGAAGGAAATAATGGTGTAAATATTATGTACCAGGGTTGTACGGCTGACCAGGTAAAAACTTTGGAAAATCAAATAAAAGACAGCAAGGAAAAGTTGGAGATGCTTAAGACGAATATTAAAGCGAAACGCAATTAAAAAATCATAATTAATTTGAAATAATCTTTTGGTCATTTTTTTTGTCTTTGTTAGGACTTCCCCAAATTTGGATGATTAAAGGGAAATAATGCATCTTTATATAAGGAGATTGTGCTATCTATATACTTATTCATTATTGGGTACAAAAGGCTCAATTACTAAAAAACTGAAAATAAAACTAAATTCGCTTTTCAATGTGTGATAACACAATAAAAATACCATTTAAGGTTTCAGCAAGAACTGCTAGATTAATTGGTAGGGAAAATGTTGCTAGTTCCAAAGGAGCAATTATTGAACTTGTGAAAAATGCTTACGATGCAGATAGTAAAGTTTGCATAGTTTATTTCGATAACATATTTTCAACAATACTTCCAGAAATAGATGAAACACATTATAATGGTTTATTGGAGCTTGGGTTATCGACAGAATTTTTAGATGAAGTATATAAAAAAGATGAAAATGAAGAAAGATATATTTTAAGAACAGAATTAGCAGAAGATAAAAGAAACACCTACAAAAACACCATTTCAAAATTTTCAGCACTTTATATAATAGATTTTGGAGAGGGGATGACTCAAAATATTATTCGTGACCACTGGATGACTATTGGCACTGATAATAAAGCAAATGATGTATTTACAAAACAAGGCCGGGTTAAATCTGGTGCAAAAGGAATTGGAAGATTTGCATTAGATAAATTGGGGGGTAAATGTGAAATGACAACAATATTTAACCCTGCATCTGAAATTCATAAACCTGATACTGACATTGCAGGGAATCCAACTAATAATACAGGATACAATTGGGTTGTAAATTGGGAAGATTTTGAGGGTGATTTTAAAACAATAGACAAAGTAGGTGCAATTTTAACTGGCCTTCAAACAATTTCCATTAAAGAAGAGGTTTTAAAAAAAATATCCGAATCAAATTTAAATAAAATTGAATCTGAAAAGGAATTTAAGTACGGTACAATTTTAAAAATAACGGAACTAAGAGATAACTGGGAAGATTTTTTTGTTGAACAAGTATTTTCTGATTTGGAAGTATTAGTTCCTCCAAAGGAAGCAGGAGGTTTTGAAATATTTGTATTCAGTTCCCTTACCCCAAATAAATATGGAGAAGTTTTAGGGTCCGTTTGTGACGATTACGATTATAAACTTGTAGCCACTGCAGACGAAAATCAAAATGTAAAAATTAGAATTTATAGGAATGAGTATAATATTGAATTAATTCCAAATGCTTTTTTTGAACGACCAGCAATGCAAAAGGAGAATTACAGAAGAAGTGATTTTTTGAGAGGTTATTGGGAAAAAGGGACTAATTTTTCAGAGCTGTTAAAAGGATTTAAAGATATAGACGAAGATGATACTTTCAATAATATAGGTCTCTTCAGTTTCTCATTTTATTTTTTAAAAAGACAATCTAATAGTAATGATGCTAAAAAGTTTTTCAATAGGAACTTTATGGCAAATAACAGAAAAGATTGGTTAAATAAATTTGGAGGGATTAAGCTAGTCAGAGATAATTTTAGGGTTCGTCCTTACGGTGAATCTAAAAATGTTGCGTTTGATTGGTTGGGATTAGGTAGTTAAGCCTCAAAATCTCCGAAAGTCTTTATTGTAGAAGGTTTATACACAAAAGTGTATATTATTTATTGCAAGTTATTTGTAAAATATCCAAAAAGCTTGCAAATTTATGTATGCTAAAACCC
>JBDSBN010000042.1:0-6228 GCA_039921585.1 Ginsengibacter sp.
ATATACACACCTTCAGCTTGCCATGCCTTCCTCTTTTGGATTATGGTTTGGCGCATACGCGGAGAGTTTGGTAGATGATCTGATTTCTATGCATGCTGCCTGGGAAATTGTGAATCAAAATCCATTGGGAAGCGCTGCGGGATTTGGTTCGTCCTTCCCCATAGACCGGCAAATGACAACCGATTTATTAGGCTTTGCTTCCATGAATTATAATGTGGTTTATGCACAAATGAGCAGGGGTAAAACAGAAAGAATTCTTGCGCAATCCATGGCGAATGTTGCTGCCACACTTTCAAGATTAAGTATGGATGCCTGTTTGTATTTGAATCAAAACTTTGATTTTATTTCCTTTCCGGCGGAGCTTACCACAGGGAGCAGTATTATGCCCCATAAAAAAAATCCGGATGTATTTGAATTGATCCGTTCTCATTGCAACCGGATCCAAAGTTTACCCGGCGAAATCGCTTTAATGACGACGAATCTGCCTTCCGGCTATCACAGAGATCTTCAATTATTGAAAGAGTCTCTTTTTCCCGCAATTAAAAATCTGAAGGATTGTCTGCAAATGGCGACATTAATGATTGATCATATCGAAGTGAAAAAACATATTTTAGAAGATGAAAAATATACATTCTTATTTACAGTAGAGGAAATGAATAAGCTGGTTTTAGGTGGAGTTCCGTTAAGGGATGCCTACCGGCAAATAGGAGCACAGGTGGAGGAGAATACATTTAAGGCTGATATGAACTTAAATCATACGCATGCCGGTTCGATAGGCAATCTCCAGAATGAAGCCATTAAGAAACGCATGGAAGAAGTTTTGAAAAGGTTTGATTTTAATAAAGTGAATTCCTCTTTACAAGATTTATTGAAGTAAATTGCCAGACTTCTTTGTTCAAAAGAAGATATATCTGATATTTTTAAATATATGGTTGAAAATAATAAAAAACGAATTGCTGTTTTTGGCTCAACAGGCTCTATTGGTTCGCAGGTATTGGAGGTGATCAGTACACATGAAGATTTGTTTGAAGTAGAAATTTTAACTGCCCAAACCAATGCAAATCTGTTGATCGAACAGGCATTAAAATATAATCCCAATGCGGTAGTTATTGGGGATGAATCAAAATATGAACTGGTTAGAGATGCATTAACCCCAAAAGATATTAAAGTATTTACCGGAGAAAATGCTCTGGAAGAAGCGGCAGATTTTGATACTTATGATATGATGTTTGCAGCGATTGTGGGTTTTGCGGGTTTAAAACCCACTTTAAAGGCCATAGAAAAAGGAAAAGCAATTGCCCTGGCAAATAAAGAAACCCTTGTGGTAGCGGGAGATATCGTGATGCAACTGGCAATGGAAAACCGTGTTCCCATTATTCCGGTGGATAGTGAGCATTCTGCAATTTTTCAATGTCTGCTTGGTGAAAGCAGAAATAAAATTGAAAAAGTTATTCTGACTGCAAGTGGAGGTCATTTTTTAGGAAAAAAACCAAACTTCCTTGTGAATGTGAAAAGGCATCATGCATTACAGCATCCCAATTGGAATATGGGTGCAAAAATAAGTGTGGATTCTGCAACAATGATGAATAAAGGGTTGGAAATGATGGAAGCCAAATGGCTGTTTAATCTTTCTCCCAAACAAATTCAGGTGGTTATTCATCCTCAAAGTATTATACATAGCATGGTTCAATTTGAGGATGGGAGTATTAAGGCGCAATTGGGATTACCTGAAATGAAAATACCTATTCAGTATGCCCTAACGTTTCCGCATCGGATTCCATCGGATAATCCACGAATAGACTGGCGCAAACTGCAGATGCTTAATTTCGAAGAACCGGATATAAAAACGTTCCGGAATCTGACTTTAGCAACAATTGCCCTTGAAAAGGGTGGAAATATGCCTTGTATTTTAAATGCTGCAAATGAAATCGCTGTTTGGGCATTCTTAAATAACCGTATCGGATTTTTAGATATTACTGCTGTTGTAGAAAAAGCAATGGAAACCATATCATTTATAGAAAAGCCAAAACTTTTAGATTATTTTGAAAGCGATGGTGAGGCACGTAATTTCGCCGCTTCCTTAATTAAAATGTAATAAATACCTGTAGGGTATAAATTCTACCACAAATGCAAACTATTTAAAATAAATTTGCACAAAATAATTATAAAAAATACACCCATAAATATCGTACTCTTTATTTATACACCGAATATTCCATGACATTATTAGCAATTAACTGGCCGTCTGTAGGATTGCAGGCTTCTTACCTTATTTTCTCCTTATCTATTTTAGTAATCGTTCACGAATTTGGACATTATATTACTGCAAAATGGTTTAAATGCCGTGTAGAAAAGTTCTATCTTTTCTTCGATCCATGGTTTTCTATTTTTAAAAAGAAAATAGGCGGAACAGAGTATGGAATTGGTTGGCTTCCTCTTGGCGGTTATGTAAAAATATCCGGTATGGTGGATGAAAGTATGGATAAAGAGCAAATGGCTCAACCACCTCAGCCCTGGGAATTTCGTAGTAAGCCGGCCTGGCAGAGACTGATTATTATGCTCGCAGGTGTGACGATGAATATTCTTTTGGCCTTTTTTGTATATGCCATGATTCTCTATACTTGGGGTGAAACAAAATTGCCCAATCAAAATGCGAAATATGGTATTTGGGTTACGGATAGTCTGATGAATAAGATCGGTCTGGAAAATGGAGATAAAATTGTTTCTGTAAACGGCGAACAGGTTAAATACTTTAATGATCTGCCTGCAAAAATTTTATTAGGAAAGGATATCGTTGTTGACCGGGATGGAAAAGAAGAAAAGATCACGATTCCGGTAAACATGATTGAGCAATTAGTTGAGAAAAAAGGAAAACGAAATCCTTTGGTGCAGCCTAGAATTCCGGTTATAGTGGGTGGCATTGCGGAAGGACGTAATTTGAACTTACAGCCTTTTGATCAGATCATAGCAGTTGATTCGATACCTGTTGGGTATTTTGATCAAATGGCACCAACTCTCAGAGAAAAGAAAGGAGATAGTATCACGATAACATTGTTGAGAAACCATGAGACCATCCAAACCAGAGCGGTTGTAGATACAAACGGAGCAGTAGGGTTTTATCTGGCCAATGAAAATCAATTGGATAGTCTTGGTATACTGAAACAAGAAGTAAAAGAGTATGCGCTTCTTGAATCATTTCCTGCAGGAGTTAGAAAAACAGGCGAACAACTTGATTTTTATATTCAACAATTCAAACTGATTTTAAACCCTGAAACAGGTGCCTATAAAGGACTTGGTGGATTTAAAACCATGGCTTCCATCTTCCCGGATTATGGATGGAATTGGGAAGCATTCTGGAAAATAACCGCCTTCTTCTCGATTATTCTTGCTTTCATGAACTTATTACCGATTCCTGCATTGGATGGTGGCCACGTTGTGTTTACATTAGTAGAAATGGTCACCGGCAGAAAACCCAGCGATAAATTCCTGGAATATGCACAAATCGTAGGCATGGTTATTTTATTTGCTCTACTGATATACGCGAATGGAAATGACTTCTTTGGATGGGGTGCGAGGTAGGATTTTCTTCAAAGCTCACAGCTCATAGCTCATAGCCTTTAGCCTTTAGCTTTTAGCCTTTAGCCCTTAGCCTTTAGCCTTTGGCTTTTAGCTTTTAGCCTTTAGCCTTTGGCTTTTAGCTCAACACTCAGGCCGCTTATCTTAGGCGGCCTGAGCGTTTGTATTTGCTTTGCAATTTGGAGTTTGGAGTTGGTGTTTACGGTTGAGACGTCTGATTCTGCTGCTCTTAATTATTGGGTATACTTTAAAATTTGATATTGTTTTAGGTCTGAGTGGTTAATTGGTTTGACGGCATAATAATGTTATAGACTTGATAGTAAAAGGGCTGAATGATTCATTTGCTACAATGGCTATCTGCGAAAGCAAATAGCCAACACCCAACCGCCAAAAGCCAAAAGCCAACACCCAACAGCTCCCCTCACAGCTCAATCCCAATCTTTCTCATCAAAATAGAAGCATTCAAACTTGTGCAAATACCCGGCTTTAATTGATAATCGAAAAAGAGTTCCTCTTTTTCTACCTGAACATCAAAGTGATAGTTTAGAATATTTTCAGGATATTCATTTTTGATATTTGCAAGTTCCAGATCGTGCGTTGCGATAATGGTAGCAGCCTTTTTATTGATCAATTGTTTGATTAATGCTTTTGAACCTGTATGCCGATCCAATGAATTTGTGCCTCTCAGGATCTCATCCAATAAAATAAAGACACGTTCATGATTATTCACTTTTTCAATGATCGTTTTTAGTTTTTTTAATTCTGCATAGAATGTAGAAGTGCTTTCCTCCAAATTATCAGTAATCCGCATGCTGCTGATGATTTGTACATACGACACAGAGAATTCTTCAGCACATACCGGAGCGCCTGCCATAGCCAGAACGGTATTCACTCCAATGCTTCGGAGATAGGTGCTCTTTCCGGCCATATTAGAGCCGGTGATTAGCATAAGTTCACCCTGTGCTGAGATGGCAATTGGATTATCTACGCGTTTTTTCTTCGGAATAAGTGGATGCCCGATTTTTGTTCCTGAAATAGAAAAATATTCCGGTAAAATAACCGGGAAAGTCCAATCGGGATTGTTATAATTTAAGACAGCAAAACTATTTAGAGTTTCAAGATGGCCCAGGGATTCAAACCAATGCTGCAGACTCTTCTCCTGATTTGATTTCCACTTTTCCAGGTCAAGCATTTGTTGCAGGTTCCATAATAAAAACCAATTCAGCGGTAGTGATAAAACGAGATTATAACGCAGATCCAGCTTGTCCAGAATCTTTTTTATTTGGGCAATGTTTTGTGAAGCCTTCCGGTTTTTCTGCAGATAGGTTCCTTGTAATTTCTTCAAAAGCGGATTTGTAAATTCTTCTTTCTCTATTAATGAAATACTTGCACTTAATGTACTCAGTTCATCCGTTATTTTTGATAATTTCTCATGTACCGGAGCTACAAATTTATTGATCTGGTAAGCCAGAATCGCAAATATCAACAAGGTTAAATAGAAGACAGAATCTCCTACAAAATCATAAATATAAAGTCCAACTACTGAAAGGATAATGGCCGGAAGCAAATAACGGAGCCATTTCCAGGGTTTGAATTTAGAAAATAACGGTGGTTCATTCATCCATGCCAACAGCCTGTTTTGAGTTTGAAAGGTGATTTTTTCTTTTTTACCTTTCGCCTGCAGGTTTTGGATCCAGTTTATCTTTGTTGCCAGTTCTTTTACGGCATTTTGTCTCTCTTCGATTTCTTCAATTGGAGCCGGAGATTTTAAATAGTCACTTAATTGAAAACTACCCATTTCCGAAGTCGTTCTGTTCGAGAATTGAAACAGCGATGCCGGTCCAAAAATATCCAGGTCATTACTATATGGATGTTCTTTTGTGATATGTTCGGTCCCGTTTTCAAAGGGAGAATAATCTTCGTGTATGCTTTTTAATTCATTCTCATTGATGAGTATACGTTTTTTTGTATGATTGATTACCGACTCATTGTCAAGATCAGCTTGAACCAACTTGATAAAAATTAAAACCAGCAGAATGACTCCTGTTGAAACATATACGACTCCCAGCGACCATAGTAAATAAAACACCAGGAAAATGGCTGCAATAGCTCCAAGTCGTAGCCAGGCAAAAGAAGATTTTTTCTTTTTTAATTTTTTTAGGGTTGTTTCCAGAGTGGCTAATTCCTGCTGATAAAATTCAATGGGTGTCATGAAATGAAATATAATTGAGCGGGCAAAAATAAGGAAGTTAGAAGTGAGGGTTATTAAAATTTCGAATTTCGAATTAGGATTTCGAAATTGAAGTATTCCAGCCATTTTACAATGTAACAATTTCCCAATTCAACGCGCAGCATTCAACTTCCTTCAACCCGCAGCATTCAACAATTCTTTAACCTCCATTTCCAATCATTATCTGTATATTTGCCCGTCTATCAAAATGGGGCTGACCGGTTTTGACAGCATAGTTCTTTGTAGGTATAAGCATGTAGTGCGTTGCGTAATTAGCACTTTAATCTGAATACGTAAACTCTATATGGCAATACACAGTATGCCATGGCTGCGTAATCGATAGATTCGCACCCATTAGGGCCGTTGAAGCTGGTCAGGTCTGTTACCATGCTCTTCCGCCGACTCAAAAATAAAACAGGCTG
>JBDSBN010000043.1:0-3429 GCA_039921585.1 Ginsengibacter sp.
AGGTTAATTAGATGAAGGATTTATGCAAATAATCTTTAAACATTCAATGTAAAATGGATGCATAATGACATAAAAATACTGAAAAAATATTAGGTGAGTTATAAATTTTAAAAAGCAGGCTTGATATATCCCATTTTAAAAGGCAATTAATGAACTTTTAATGTTTTAGATATCTTAGGTAAACTCACCTGGAGGGCTTAATAGTACTACATCTTATGAAATGGATCTAATTTTTTTTCTGAATTTTCCATTTATTGTCCAATGTGATGTTAATCTTTATTTATCTGTATTTTAAAATAAAATGTTTTTTTTAAACCGGTAATTATTGGAGTCAATTACTATGTTAGTTATTGAGGACATGTCCGCCCCTAAATCAGGATCAATTACAAGGAGCTTATTTTCATATTGGTTATAAAAATATTTGGATTATGGTTGTATTTTTAATTTTAGGACCATCTTCATAAACTTTATTAAATTTGTTGTTGTTATCAACTTTCATTTGAATGGCCTTTATAGATATCAGACTTCCAAAATCCTTTGTGAAAGCCTTAAGGATTCAAAAAAGTACCACGCCCATACGTCAGCAATTAAGGGTGCTTGAAAAGCTTCTAAAAAGAGCCGAATTCACTGAGTTTGGTCAAAAATTTCTGTTTGATGAGATTCTGATGAGTCGCCATTCCGGAAAAGCGTTTCAAAAAAATGTTCCTACCTACAATTATGAGAAAATTTATAACGAGTGGTGGTACCGGGCCCTGGATGGTAAAAGAGATGTCTGTTGGCCTGGGCCAATAAAATTCTTTGCTCTAAGCAGCGGTACAAGTGAGGCGGCGAGTAAATATATCCCCATTACAAAAGAGTTAATCAAATCAAATACGCTTACTTCTTTTCGGCAACTTTTAAGTCTGGCTTCTTATAATCATGTACCTAAAAAATATGTGGGAAAGGGGTGGCTTATGCTTGGCGGAAGTACTCAATTGACAAAAACTTCTACCTATTATGCTGGCGATCTCAGTGGTATTCAGGCTAAAAATATTCCGTTTTGGTTCCATGGAATGTATAAGCCGGGAAGGAAAATTGCGAAGGAGAAAGATTGGTCTAAGAAGTTGGAAGAAATCGTAGAGAAAGCACCTGAATGGGATATTGCTTTTTTGGTTGGAGTTCCTGCCTGGGTGCAACTGTGTATGGAAAAAGTAATAGAACGGTATAAACTAAAAAACATACATGAAATATGGCCTAACCTTGCTTTCTATGTGCATGGCGGCGTGGCATTGGAGCCGTACAAAAAAGGATTCAACAGGCTTCTGGGAAAACCAATAACATTTATTGAAACCTATCTTGCGAGCGAAGGCTTTTTGGCCTATCAAAGCCGGCAGAATGCAAAGGGTTTAAAGCTAGCATTGAATAATAATATATTTTTTGAGTTTGTTCCGTTTGATCATACCAATTTTGATATGAATGGAGATATGGTGGAAAATCCTACGGCTTTATTAATTCATGAGGTAGAACTAAATAAGAATTATGCAATACTAATAAGTACCAATGCCGGCACGTGGCGGTATTTAATCGGAGATACCATTCAATTTGTGGATTTAGAAAAATCGGAGATTATTATTACAGGCAGAACAAAGCATTTTCTAAGTCTTGTGGGAGAACATCTGAGTGTGGATAATATGAATAAGGCAATTAATCTGGTAAGTGATGAGCTCAATATTTATATTGGAGAATTTACCGTAGCGGGTGTGCCTCATGATACTTTTTTTGCACATCATTGGTATATTGCCACGGATGATCAAATAGATCCTACTATTTTAGCGTCTAAGATTGATGAAAGATTAAAAGAATTAAATGATGATTATGAAGTAGAGAGAAAGCATGCGCTAAAAGATGTGTTTGTAGATGTATTGAGTGAGGAAACATTTATGGATTTTATGAAATCAAAAGGTAAAGTTGGTGGACAGCACAAATTTCCCCGGGTATTGAAAGGGAAAATATTGGAAGATTGGCAAAATTTTTTAAGTCAAAAGCGGGTTATTAGTCCATAAACAAAATGTGGGTTGTAAAAACCTTCTTCTAGGACCTATTTTTAAAAACTAAATTTTATTTCCTTAATGATGTCTGCTATCGAAGCAATACTAAAGGGTCTTGCAATGGGTCTATTACTGGCGTTGTCAGTTGGTCCTGTGATTTTTACTATAATTAAGCAGAGCATTAATAATGGCAGAGCCGGTGGATTTAGCTTTGTGATTGGTGTGTGGTTTAGTGATTCTCTGTTGATTGTTCTGAGCAACATGTTTTCAGAGTGGGTTACTGAACTTCTGGATTTTAAAATGCTGATTGGATCGCTCGGCAGTGCTTTTTTAATAGGAATGGGTTTGTATTATTTCTTTTTAAAGAAAGTACATATGCATCCGGAAGATAAGGCAATGCCTCCCTTAAAAAACAGTGATCACATTAAAATGGTTGTTCAGGGTTTTCTTTTGAATACTTTAAATCCTGCTGTAATGGCATTTTGGCTAACCGCAGCTACTGCAATTGCCATTACCCATAACTTCAGAGATAGGGTCATTATTTTTGGAACTGCGCTCGGACTTAATATCGCTGCAGATATTATAAAAGTAACACTTGCCGGAAGACTTCGTAAAAAACTTACTCTGAAAAACATACGACTTGTAAATAAAATATCCGGATTGATCTTGCTTATTTTTGGAACGGTTCTTCTGTTGGGAGTGGTGTTTTTTGCAAAAAATATATAATAAAATGCGTGTCTTCTCTATAATATTTATTTGCACCTTATTTATAAGCTTCAATTGTATAGCGCAATCTGATTTACTTATTTTAAAGAAAAAGGGTAAAACGGTGCAAACATTTTATCCGGGTTCTGAAATTCAGTTTACAACCCATTTTCGATATTATGATGCAAGAATTACAAAGATTCTTAACGATTCTGTTTATTTGGTACAATACGATGTAAAACGAATTCCTCTTATGTCAAGTGGAGTCATTCTGGATACCGCAGGAACGTTTCATTTCGGAGTAAATTATCAGGATATCCTTTCAATTGAAAATGATAGAAAAGGCTTTGACTGGGGTGCTTCAGGTGCAGGTTTGTTTGGTGGCGGAGTAGTTCTTACTACAGCAGGATTAATTACCTGGGTGTTTGCCAAACCAAATACACGATATTATGCACGGCCGGAATTGGTTGTTGCAGGAGTTGCCTTTGCAGCAGTGGGATATCTGCTGATGAAAACGGGAAACAGGAAAACGGTTATCGGTAAAAAATATTCATTAAATTATATCAGATTAAATTAGAGCTGCGGTTATGGGATTAAGCAATAAACGGAAACGGAAGAAAAGAAATGCTTTCGTACGATTTATCCGGTTTTTTTTTAAATGTATCTTCTTTGGGCTACTGCTTTCCATTGTGTATAT
>JBDSBN010000044.1:0-5138 GCA_039921585.1 Ginsengibacter sp.
GACCAATAACACCATCGGTGAGAGGTAGTGGTGCGCCTGAAACGAATTCTTCTGCACTTGCTTTATATGCGGCTCCATCCGGTTGTAAATGGATTGCATAGATAATTCCAAAGCTCCAGTCAAAAGCCAAAAGCGTATTTCTGTATTGTTTCGGGAATCTCGCATCCTGCGCTGATACAAGATTTGTCGGAGCTCCTTGTCCCATATTAAGTACGGGAGGAATGTTATCTAAATAATCAGTCGCCCATTTGCCATTTCCATCCCGCCATCCAAACTCACTGCCACTAGGAACAAAGCATATTCGTGTAGGACGGTACCAAGGCATCCCAATATCCCACTCCATATCATTATCATAAGTAAAAAGATCTCCAGACTCATTAAAAGCTAAATCAAAAGTATTACGAAGCCCTGCGCACACTAATTCCCATTTTTTGCCTGAAGAATCCACTTTCGCTATCCACCCTCCGGCAGGAGCCACTCTGGGATCGGGAGGAAAATTAACAGTTGGCAATATATTATCACGTTGCCAAATGGGAGGTAATTTATAATTAGAAATATTCTCAGGAATATTTGTCATATTTCCCGCTATTAAGTATAATGATTTGCCATCAGGCGAAAGTTTGATACTATGGGGTCCATGTTCTTCGTCTCCTACTAAAGTATTTAATAAAGTTATCTTGTCAAATTTATCGTCTCCATTTGTATCCTGTAAGCTATATAATCCGCTCGTCTTTTCAAAGTTTGAATCTACCTTGTGATTTATAACAACATATAAACTATTGAAAGCCCATACCAGGCCTTGAGCATATCCCATTTGAACTTTATTCAAAATTTTTCTGTCTTCTTTATCTGTGATATCAAACAGCTGTTTATCTACTTTTAGGTTGGCAGGATCGGTACCTATTGGAGGAATCTCCAAACTGTAGAGAGAACCATACTGGTCGGAAGCGACCAAACGGCCTTTACTATCAAATGTCATAGCAACCCACGAACCAGTACTATCTTCGGAAGGACTATATAAAAGCTCCGCTTTGAAGCCTGATGGAAGCTTAAGATTACCGGTCAGAAGTGCTGCATCCGATTTACTAGTTTCAACTTCAGAAGAAAAATTTTTACATGAAATAAAAAAAATAGAAAAAAAAGCGACTGCAAAAAGCAATTTTTTCTGAAAGTATAGATAAACAGCCATTATTATTTTATTTGTTGAAGGATACGTGTTTGTCATTGAAACTTCTTAAAGCTAACTATTATTTCTTATCTTTTATGCTCAATAAATATTTTATTAAAGCATCAAAATCGTGTTTTGCAATAGTATTAAAAAACTGGTCTGGCATAAGTGTCACTTTCAATTCCTCTTTGTGTGCAATTTGTGACTTAGGTACTACAAATTCCTCTCCACCATAGTTCGCAAAGACCAATACCTGACCTTCTTCTCTTCTATATAAGCCTGATAATTTTTTCCCATTCTTCATAGTAATACTATAAGTCCGGAATGCTGTGGAGATGCGTCCGTTCGGATCCAAAATTTTCTCAGTTAGAGCTCGTTGCCCCCATGTACCAATACCACTGAGGTTAGGTCCTATGGAACCACCTTCTTCATTACCTATATGATGACATGAAGTACAGTTTAGCTTAAAAATATTTTTACCTTGCTCAAGTGTCACCGATGCAGGATTATAAGATGAAATGCGTTCCTCTATAATCTTTTTACGCTTTTTTAGATCAATCTCTTCAGCTGCCGGTTTTACCGCAGTTTCAGATGGTGCCGGACCAAACTTCTCCATTCGTTCCCCCCATCGTTTTAACTTTTTGGTCTCAGTGACAACGCCCTGCGCAACACCAATAGTTATGGCTTTGTATAGTTTATACTCTGATCCGCTATCTGAAGAAAATCGTTTTTGTACCAAATCTATAAGATAATTAAGTTGCGCCGGATCACTATATCTACTAATGAAACCAACTTGATTTTCCAGCGCTTTACCTTTAAGTTCGTGAGTCTTGATAAAATTAAACGCAAAAAGAGCTGCAGTTTTTGAATCCACTTCAGGCATTATCTCAGCTAAAATGGACAGCGAATTTTCATTCCATCGGGTATTAGTCACCTTGTTCAGAATATCTTTATTTCTTAAATGTGACCTCAGGCACAGGAGTGCCGTATATTTTAAATGAGTATCTTCTTTTGATGCATTATTGTATAATACAATTACTGGGGTTATATAATTAAATTGAGGGAATTTTCCTAATACCTCCAAAGCAATTCGTTGTACCTGCGGATTAGTACTGAGAAGGCCATTCACCGCAAATTTCCGCTGTTTTTCACTGATATGTTCTAAATCCCCAAGTATCCGCAATCCATGTACCTGTATCATAGGATCATCACTACTGAGACCCTTTTCGAGTAAATTTTCAGGGAGGGCTTGTAACCGTTCTAATATCCATAAACCCTGAACAAATGAATTGCTTTCTATATTGGATGACGTCATCTGCTTTATAAGAGGTTGTATGGCTTCCCCTGCATACTTGTCAACAATAAGATTTGCAATCATCATCCGTATACTCAATTGAGGATTATTAAGGGACTGTATCAGGGTATCAAGTGGCTCTTTTGACCAATTTCTTGAAACATTTTTTTTCTGTTTTTTATTGCCGGTATATGTTATTTTCCAGATGCGTCCACTGGTACGATCCCTTCTAGCGTCCGTTTTCGGCACTTCATAATGCCCTATGATTCGATTATAAAAATCAGCAACGTACATTGACCCATCCGGCCCCATTTTAATATCTACAGGTCGAAACCAAGGATCATCACTTATCAGAAAATCAGCCTCACGCTTGCTTTCAGGAGAAGAACCGTTGAATTTCACTGTATTACGATTAATTCGGCTGGTAACAACATTCCCTGAATAAAAATTATGTTGATAAGCAGGAGGAAACTGTGTTCCAATATAATACACCAATCCTGAATTAGCAGTAGCGCCAAAATCATAACTCATTGTAGTGGGCGCCCAGCCTATCGAAGGCTCCTTCACTCCCTGCCCGAGATATTGAGCTCCTGGAATTAATTGAACTATTGGTTTCGTCTCACAGTCAAGTGAATAAAGATAGCCCCACTCATCGTATGCAAGACCAAAGGGATTCACCCTTCCGTAAGTAACATGTTTTACATGGCTGCCATCTTGCGGAAAACTGAAAGTATTTCCAGAATTCATGTGTATAGAATCCCCATCAGAGCCTGCGACGTTGGAAGTATTGGCATATCCATGACAGGCTTGCACCCATCCATCATATCCAATTACCAGGTTATTCACCATTCCATGCGTATCCTCAAATCCAAAAGGGCCCAGTAACTTTATTGCCTGATCCGCTTTATCATCATTATTATTATCAAGAAATTTGTAAACGTTTGGGATACTGTAAGCAATTGCCCCGCCGTGAATCAGCGTAATACCGATTGGAATATTCAGTGTATCAATAAAATTTGTAAATTTATCAGCTTTCCCATCACCATCCGTATCCTCAAGAATGGTTATACGATCGCGTCCCGGCCTGTCTCGTGCTGGCATAGGATATTCTACCGTATTAGTTACCCAGAGGCGTCCTCTTTCATCAAATTGCATATTGATTGGCTTGTAAATATCAGGTTCAGACGCAAATAAGGTGATCTCAAATCCATCAGGTAACTTGAAACTTTTACGTTCTTCTTCAGGAGATAGCCAAGGCGTTTGTCGAACGTTATCTGCAAATTTATCTGTGCTATCTTTAGTCGTCTCAGTTTGTGAATTGGTCGAATTCTTACAGGACTGTAAAAGAAAAAGATATAAAATTGAATATAAAAAAAAATGTAAGACCGCTGATTTCATTAGTTAAAAATATTAAACGCCGTTTCAAAAATAATTTTAAATCACATATTTACAAATCCACCCATATTTAATTTCAACGCAAAAAAATGAATGGTATTGGTATTATGATTGTGTTCTTATAACCATTCGCACAGATTATACTTATGATCAAAGGGAAATATTGCTTATTTGTTGATTTACTGTCAAATGATTTTTTCAACTCACCAAAATCCGATTAGAATTCATGGCCAATTATGTTTGATAATGATCATTCTTATTTTACAGTTTCATTTTATCATTTCTTATCCAACTAAAACCTTATTTAACAGAAATTATTTCGACATCGGAATAAAATTTTAATGAATATTCCGCACTCATTCATTTTATTATTTAGTTTGTTTCAAAAATGCCAGAATATCTGCTATCTGCTGATAATTGAGTCGCGAAGTAAGCACAGGCATAGCTGAACTTTTCGTAACGGTTATCGATTCGATATTCTGCCGGTTAATTGTTTGTTCTTTACCCGGAGCGGTTCGTAAGTTAATAGCTGATGATGTTTCGCTGGAAATTATACCTTGCAGGGATTCCCCTGTTTTCATTTTTACATCCCAAAGATCAAAACCTAATGCAATGGAGGCATTCGGATCGAGAATGTTAGCAAGTATATCTTTTGCAAGCCAACTTTGTACCGTGCCCAAATCTGGACCAAACTTATTGCCAATCTCTCCGCGCACCTGGTGGCAAAGGGCACAATTATATTTAAATATTTCCCTTCCTTTCAAAGGATCTCCTTTCAGTTTTAAGGCCGTTTCAAACTGTTTATTGATTTTTTCCTGATCTTTATTTACCAGCAATGATCTTGCTTTTGTACGCACAACGTCATTATCCTGATTTAAAAGAGAAGAAATGCGCAACCACCCCAAACTTTCAGGTAGTATTTGTTTTGTCTCGATAGCTTTCAGTAATAAATTCATGCGGTCAGTATTTGACATGAAGGTATTAAGAGCTGCATCTCTTATTTCAGGAGTCATAGCAGGCCATTTCTGTAAAATGTACTTGGACACTGCAAGATCTGGCACAAGATTCAAGGTTTGTAGAGCAGCTATCTGTACATTTGGATGCTCCTGGGGAACGAGTAACTTCTCTAGTAAACCAACATTTTCTGCCGGTTTATGAAGTGCAAGAAAGTGTATGGCTTCAGATCTCTTTTTAATAGCTATTGAGGTGTCTTTTGCAATGGAAGCTGCTTTTTCAATGGATTTTTTGGCAAGTACATCATTGGAAATCCCTGTTACTTTC
>JBDSBN010000045.1:0-2960 GCA_039921585.1 Ginsengibacter sp.
CGGTATCTTTTAAATAATGGAGGATGGCACCGGCTGCAATGATGCCCACTCTCAGGTTCTGAACACCAAACCCTTTCAGACTCTGTGTGCCAAAATGTTTGATTAAGGTTTCCTCCCCATATTGTTCCGTGAAAATCCACTCATCCAGGGTGTAAGTATAAAATTTAGGGCCAAAATTAGCCTTAAAGAATTTTTGTTGATTGCGTTGAAAAATGACTTCTGCAGGATTCAAACTTTGTAATAATTTATCCGCATATTCCTTATCTCCTTCCGCAATAAAAAACTCACCTGTAGAAATGTCTAAAAAGGAAATGCCGGCTAATTCATCTTTAAAATGGATACCGCATAAAAAGTTGTTATTATTATGTTCCAGGAGTTTATCATTGGTAGCTACTCCGGGCGTAATTAATTCTGTGACCCCTCTTTTTACAAGTCCTTTTGCATGTTTCGGATCTTCCAGTTGATCGCAGATAGCTACACGGTGTCCGGCTTTTACCAATTTATGCAGATAAGTATCTAAGGCATGATGCGGAAATCCTGCTAATTCTAATGCCGTTGCGGAAGTGTTTCTTTTTGTAAGTGTTATTCCAAGAATCCGAGCGGAAATAATTGCATCCTGTCCGAACATTTCATAAAAATCTCCTACTCTGAAAAGCAAGATCGCATCCGGGTACTTAGCCTTGATCGCGCTATGTTGTTTCATTAAAGGAGTATCGGGAGCAGCCATAATTGATTTTAAATTTCCGTTGATAAGACTTTAAAGTTAAGAACTTCAATCGTTTTTATATTGTTAATGGGCACAACGCCGCATTCTCTTATTTTTGCAAATTAATACCCTTTTGATGAGAAAATTAAATATGGATGAATTGAATCGGAAATCAGTGGATGAATTTAAAGAGGCTTCCAAATTTCCGGTGGTGGTAATTTTAGAAAATATCCGCAGCGCTTATAATGTAGGAAGTGTATTCAGAACGGCTGATGCCTTTCTCATTGAATCCATTATTATTACAGGATATACTGCTGTACCCCCGCATAAAGAAATCAAGAAAACTGCTTTGGGTGCGGAAGAATCTGTAGACTGGAAGTACTTTAAAACTACTGCAGAGGCCATGGAGGATTTAAAACAGAAAGGGTACAAAATATTTGCCGTAGAGCAGGTGGATGGAAGTATTTCCCTGGAGAATATTGATAGAGATGCTTTTGAAAAAAGAGCGTTTATATTTGGCAATGAAGTGAGTGGAGTAGAGCAGGATATTATCCCACTTTGTGATGGTTGTGTTGAAATTCCACAGTTTGGAATGAAGCATTCTTTAAATATTTCTGTTGCGGCAGGTATTGTCTTATGGGAAGTTGTCCGCAATTCAATCACAAAAACCAATAACTAATATGGCCCGTATCATGTGCATAGATTATGGGAAAAAAAGAACAGGTATCGCTGTTACTGACACCCTTCAAATTATTTCAACGGGATTGATGACTATCGACACCCCGGAATTATTTATCTTTCTGAAAAAATATTTTCTGGAGGAGGAGGTTGAGTTATTAATTGTAGGAGAGCCGCTGAATCTGGACGATTCTGACACCCATGCCACCCCGCTGGTGCGTCAATTTATTAAAAGATTGGGAAAAGAATTCCCTTCAATTCCTGTTAGGACAGTCGATGAACGGTACACCTCTAAAAGAGCCAAAGAAGCCATGTTTGACATGGGAATGAAAAAAAAAGACAGAAGAAATAAACGAAATGTGGATGAAATAGCGGCTACGATGATGTTGCAGGAATATATGGAAAATAAAAGCCGGTGATGGGTGTAGGTAAATTGTTGAAGGGGTGAATGGTTTAATTGTTAAATGGTTATATGCTGAAGCTGATTGCTTAAAGCAGATTCTTTCGGAAGAAAAACCTAAATTTGCCCGGCAAATAATTTAAATAAAAATAAAAAATATTTATGGTTCTTCCGATAGTAGCATATGGAAATCCTGTGTTGAGAAAAGTGGCAGTGAACATTACCTCTGAATATACCAATCTCAAAGTACTGATTGATAATATGTGGGAGACCATGTATAATAGCAACGGTGTTGGTCTTGCTGCACCTCAGATCAATCATTCTATCCGCTTATTTGTTATTGACAGTGTTCAGGTTCTGGAGAATCTGGAGGAAGACGAACAAGATGCATATCCGGGAGATGATGGCTATAAAGGAGTTTTTATTAATGCATATATCGTGGAAGAAAAAGGAAACGACTGGGCATATAATGAGGGTTGCTTAAGTATTCCAAAAATCCGGGAAGATATTTTTAGAAAAGAAACCGTTACAATCAATTTTTTGGATGAGCATTTTGAGGAGCATACCAAAACTTTTGTGGGTGTTACCGCCAGAATTATCCTACATGAATATGATCATATTGAAGGCAAATTATTTATCGATTATTTGAAACCTCTTAAGAAAAGTCTGCTGAAAAGAAAGTTAAATGATATTTCAGCAGGGAAAATTCATGTGGATTATCGGATGTCCTTTAACAAGTAACCGATTAGAAAGGTTTTTCGGTTTTTTTTACCGGTCTATCTTTTACATTTTACCAACATATTTCCATTTATTTTTACAGGATGGTTTTACGGTTGCTTCCTCTTACTCTATTGCTGTTTTTTTCTGCTGCTCTTTTTGGGCAGGGAAGTAAGGATTCAACAATTCTCGTTGACAATAATTTTATTACGCTATCAGAGGTGGTTGTGAACAATAATTTAGATGTTTCCTATTTTATATCCAGGGTAAAAAACGATACTACTTTTTACAAAGCATTTCGGAATCTTCGTATACTCGGTTATGATGCAATAAATGATATCCGTATGCTGGATAAAAAAGGAAATATACTGGCTTCTTTGCGCAGCAAAACACACCAACAACGAAAGAATCAGTGCCGCACAATGAGTGTGTTAGAGGAAAAGGCGACAGGAGATATTT
>JBDSBN010000046.1:0-23679 GCA_039921585.1 Ginsengibacter sp.
TAAAGAGTAGAAAGAAAGTATGACCAGAAAAGATACCAGCGTGGATTTATTTAATCGGGATTGTTTATAGTAACCATCATAGAGTCCGGTAAGCCAGGAGGTTAATAAAAATAATATCGTAAAAACAGGTAAAGCGATCAGTAATAAATTGGGTGAATAATTTACTTCTTGTTTAATGTATTCGCTCCAGAAAATTTTTACTGACCAAAAACTTCCTAAAATAATCAGTGTGTCAACAACAGGCATGCCTACCCATTTTAAAAATCTGGCTCCTGCTGAAATAGTAGCACGTAGACCAATCGCAATCTGTATAAGAAAGTGAAACATCCCGGCCCGGCTATTTTTATAATGTTTATTTACAAAGATGTTCATAGCACTATAGAACATTCTCACGTAATTCAGACTTCCTTTTTTGGTGCTTTCTCCCTTAAAATGTATGATGGGAGCTTGCGCAAAGTAGTAGTTTGAAAAGCCGGCTTGTTGTATCCGATAACTAAGATCAATATCTTCCCCGTACATGAAAAAATCTTCGTCGAATCCTTTTACTTCCATCAGAATCTTGCGCGGGAGCATCATAAATGCACCCGCTAACACATCTACTTCATGATTTGTATTATCATTAAGGTGCCCCAAATGATATCGGGCAAATATTTTTGAGTGAGGAAAAAGATATGCCAGGCCGGTCAGTTTATATAATGAAGTCATTGGGTAAGGAAAGGAGCGCTTACTTTCTTTCAAAAACTTTCCGGATCCATCCACCATTTTAACTCCTAAAGCACAATTGTTATCCTGAGATTGAATAAATGAGATACATTTTTCAAAACAATCTTCCGGGATAATTACATCCGGATTTAAAAATAAGATGTACTCTCCTGTGGCATATTTCAGGCCCAGATTATTGGCCTTACCAAAACCCAGATTCGTATCGTTCCAGATAAAATTTACTTGTGGGAATCTGTTTTTAAAATAGGTTTTACTACCGTCCGTTGACAGATTATCCACCACAATTATTTCGCTTTCAATCTCTTTTAAAGAGGTTAATACGGAGTTAAGACAATGCTCAAGGAAGTATTTTACATTGAAATTGACTATAATTATGGAAAGCTTTATTTTCATTAGCCGTTGGTTAATCAGCCATTCGGCTAATTCACACGCAACTTATAAAATAATATCCAATCTTTGCAGGCATGTATAAACAAACATTAATAGAAGCCACCCAAGCGGGTGCAGCGCAGATAAAAAAATTTTTCAACGGTACATTTACCATTAGTCATAAAGAAGGTGTGAACAACCTGGTTACTCAGGCAGATTTCGCAGCAGATCAGGCAATCAGGGAAGTCATTAAGAAGAACTTTCCGGAACATGGCATCGTGAGTGAGGAAGACGTGGAGGTGATCAGCGAGTCCGATTACAAATGGATTATTGACCCAATCGATGGTACTATCAATTTTGCCAATGGGATTCCGATTTGTTGTGTTAGTATTGGATTGGAGTATCAAAATGAAATGCTGATGGGTGCGGTGTTTAATCCCATTATGAATGAGTTTTACTTTGCGGAAAAAGGCAAAGGTGCTACGTTAAATGATCAAAAAATTTCAGTTAGTGATAAACCAGATTTATTGACCAGTTGTATGGTCACGGGTTTCCCATATAATTATCTGGATGAAGAAAACAGTCCATTGGTTGTTTTTGAAAAATTCGTTCGAAAAGGCATACCTGTCCGCAGATTAGGAAGTGCAGCCATTGATCTATGTTGGGTAGCTGCTGGTCGCTTTGATGCATTTTATGAACATCAATTGCACGCCTGGGACAGTGCTGCAGGATTTATTATCGTGGAAGAAGCAGGAGGAAAAGTGACGAATCTGAAAGGTGAAAAATACTCTCCTTATAAGTTTGGAATCGTTGCCTCCAATGGACTTATCCATGACGATTTAGTGAAAGTGGTCAATGGGGGAGAGATCTAATAAACACCTTCCTCCAACCGGACTGATTTTCGATGCCGACCTGGACATGGAACATAAACTGCTAGTTGTCGGTACCGAAGGTCAGACAGCGGGCAAAGTTTAAGACTCTACTATTATGATAGAATAAACTATAGAAAGTTGAGGGTTTAAAAAAGATGGAGACGCCTGCCTATAACCAGTCTGAACTGCGCTGCCGACCAGAAACAATAAACCGGGAAGAATATCTTTAGCTATTTATAATAGCAGTTAAAAATTCCTTCCCGGTTTTTATTTTAATTCCTCTGACTTTTATAATAATTGTATCCCGTGTGCTTTACAAACATGCACCATTTCTTCGGGCCAAATACCTGCACTGATTTCTCCAACATGAGCTTTACGTAAAAAGAACATACCCACTCTGGATTGACCAATTCCTCCTCCCATTGTTAATGGTAGTTGATCTTCCATTAAAGTTCTGTGATATAAGAGATCAAGGCGTTTTTGCTGGCCCTTCAGGTTCAGTTGATGCAAAAGTGCTTTTTTATCGACTCGGATGCCCATAGAAGAAAGCTCAAAAACCTTCTTCAAAACAGGATTCCAAACAAGGATATCTCCATTTAATCCGGTAAAACCTTCTTCATTTTTAGTGCTCCAGTCATCATAGTCAGGAGCTCTGCCATCATGTCGCTTTCCGTCGGACAGTTCATTTCCAATTCCAATAATAAATACGGCACCGTATTTTTTTGCTATCTCCATTTCTCTTTCTTGAGGAGTTCGTTCCGGATATAGTTGCAATAGCGTTTCTGAATGAATAAAATGAATTGCTTCCGGCAATATTGGTTTGATTTCAGGATGTAATTCTTCAACAAATACTTCTGTCTTTTTAAGAATTTCAAATAGTTTCTCTACCGTATTCTTTAAAAAAGCAACCTTTCTATCTGAGGCAGTAATGTGCATCTCCCAGTCCCACTGATCTACGTACAAAGAATGTGTATTATCAGGAATTTCATCCGGACGGATGGCGATCATATTTGTAAATATTCCTTCTCCGGCAGGCACTTCATATTCTGCCAAAGCCATGCGCTTCCATTTTGCTAAAGATTGTACAACTTCTGCTCTTTCTTCGTTCATGCCTTTAATAGGAAAAGAAACAGCACGTTCTACTCCATTTAGATCATCGTTTATTCCGGTGTTTTGCCTTACAAATAGTGGGGCACTTACCCGATGTAGGCACAAGTCCTGTTCTAATTGCTCTTCTATAAAAGATTTAATTTTTTGAAAAGATTTTGCTGTTTCCAATGGTGAAGTGAGGGAGCGATAATTTGATGGTAATATTAAATGTTCCAAAGATGAATTGATTTTGGTCGCTATAGGCATAGGGCTATTGTTAATTAATTCTAAATCTAACATTTTTAATTGTTGTTTAAATATTCTTTACGTTTTTTGTAAAATGATTAGAAACATTCTAATGATTTAGCAAATATAGAATATTCCATAAAGTAAATAGGCAGCATGTTTGTTAATTTAATAATTACAAATAAACAACGGGATAATTTAAGAATAATGCATAATTCACCCAGATATTGCTTTCTAAAATAAAAAATATTAAAGGGTTTTATAAAAAAAGAATCACGAATTGATTCATACTTCAAGGTTTTTCGGAGATATATTATTAGTTTTTTCTTTCAAATCAGTATTCTTCTATTCGAGTAATTAAAAAAAAACCGGGAGATATATTCTAAAGCTTCTAATTGAAGCTGAATATATCTCTCGGTGTTATATTGAATGATTTTTGACGTATTCGAATTTTATAAACTCTAGATTTTGCTATATAATTTAAATTTTATTTTTTAAACCAATCCGTTTTTAATTAAATATTCTGCAATCTGTACTGAATTTGTGGCAGCTCCTTTTCTAAGATTATCGCTTACCACCCAGCAATTGAGCGTGTTTGGCTGCGATTCATCTCTGCGTATTCTACCTACAAATGTTTCATCCTTTTCATGGGCATTAATAGGCATTGGGTAAATGAAGTTGTTGACATCATCTTCCAGTACGACACCTGCTGCGGAAGATAAAATTGTTCGTACTTCCTCCAGATCAAAATCATTTAGAAGTTCGATATTTAAACTTTCACTATGTCCGCCGATAACCGGGATTCGAACACAGGTAGCTGTTAGATTGATAGAATCATCTCCTAAAATCTTTTTTGTTTCATTGACCATTTTCATCTCTTCCTTTGTGTATCCGTTTTCCATAAATACGTCAATATGGGGAATGACATTCTGATCAATCTGATATTTATAGGCCATTTCTCCCTCCACTTTATTTCGCTCATTATTCATTTGTGATACAGCTTTTACACCTGTACCAGTTACACTTTGATACGTGGATATAACCACTCTCTTAATGCCGTATTTATCATGAAGTGGTTTTAAAATTAAAACCATTTGAGTAGTAGAACAATTCGGATTGGCAATAATTTTATCCTCTTTTGTAAGGGTCGAAGCATTTACTTCAGGAACAATTAATTTTTTTGTGGGATCCATCCGCCAGGCAGAAGAATTATCGATAACCACTGTGCCCGCCGCCGCAAATTTAGGAGCCATTTCAAGCGAAGTTTCGCCACCTGCCGAAAAAATGGCGATATCTGGTTTTAGTTTAATAGCATCATCTACAGAAACAATTTTATAATTTTTTCCTTTAAAGGAAACTTCTTTCCCGATACTTCTTTCTGAAGCGACCGGAATTAATTCGGTTAAAGGGAAATTTCTTTCTTCTAAAACCTGTAACATTTTACCTCCGACTAAACCTGTGGCTCCGATTACTGCTAATTTCATTGTTTAATTACGCTTAATTTTTATGAGTGAATAAAGAATATAATTGTTTTTATCTTTATCAGCAAAGCTACGACTTATGTGTAAAATTTTTTTTGCCTTCTTTCTGTTTTTATGTACAGCTTCTTTTAACTCAAATGCTCAATTAACGGAAGATTTTTCGGACGGAAATTTTACCACATCGCCTGCCTGGACAGGGAATATAACTGATTTTATTGTGAATGATCAGTTTCAATTGCAAAGCAATAATTCCACAGTCAATAGTGTTTTCTATTTGAGCACTCCAAATACTTTGGCTATCAAAACTGAATGGACCTTTTGGGTTCAAATGGCTTTTAATCCTTCTTCGGCGAATTATATAGATGCCTATTTGATCGCTTCTGCCAGTGATCTGTCATTGAATACGACCTCGGGATATTTTGTACGCATGGGAGGTACAGATGACGAAATTAGTTTGTTCCGAAAAAATTCATCCGGGACAATTACTAAAATAATAGAGGGAGCAAAACACGTATTAAATACCAGTAATAATGTAATGAGGGTAAAGGTAACCCGTGACGAAAATGATCAATGGACGTTATGGCGGGATGTCACGGGAACCGGAAATCAATTTGTAGCTGAAGGGAGTACAGTGGATAATACGTATCAAAATACCGCCTTTTTTGGGTTTTTGGTAAAGCAAAGCACAGCAAGCTTTTTTCAAAAACACTTCTTTGATAATATTGTGATCAAAAATTATGTTCCCGACCTTACTGCACCATCTATCGTTTCTGCGGTTGCAACCTCTGGTAAATCTGTTGATATATTATTTGATGAACCATTGGATAAAAGCAGTAGCGAAAGGATTGAAAATTACTTCGCCAGCAATGGTTTGGGAATGCCGGCAAGTGCTTCGCTGGATGTTCAGAATCCTGCCCTCGTTCATTTATTATTTAGCCAGCAATTTATAAACGGAATAAATTATTCGTTGATAATAGAAGGTGTAAAAGACCTGGCAGGAAATGCGCAGTCCAATGGATCTGTCAACTTTAGTTATTACACACCACAACGATACGATGTAATTATTAGCGAGGTTTTTCCCGATCCTTCACCTCAAGTGGGATTGCCTTTGCTTAAATTTCTGGAGCTTAAAAACCGGTCTGCCCGGCCAATTAATCTACAGGGGTGGAAATTAAAAGATGGAAATTCGACCGCTACATTGCCCTTTTACCAATTGCAGCCGGATAGCTTTGTGATCGTTACAGCAACGAATTCCGCTACTGCTTATATGAATTACGGTTCCACTTTAGGGGTTGCAAATTTTCCGGCTTTGAATATTACGGGGACTACTGTGGTTCTTCAATCTGCCGAAGGGAAAACGATGCACGCGATGCAATACGATCTGAGTTTTTACAGAAATGAACTAAAAAAAGAGGGAGGATGGACACTGGAAATGATTGACACAAATAATCCTTGCTCCGGTATTTCTAATTGGGCAGTAAGTGCTCATCCAAGTGGAGGTACTCCGGGCAAAAGAAACTCCGTAGCGGGGATTAATAAAGACGAGACGGCTCCTCATTTGATCAATGCTTTTGCAGAAACAGAAACAAAGATTCTTTTAAATTTTAATGAGTCACTTGATAGTTTGCTTGCAGTGAATCAGGCTCATTATACATTGGATAATGGGTTGACAATAGGAAGAATTGAAGCTCTGCCTCCGTTTTACAATCATGTAGCGATTCATCTCAATAATCCGATTTTAGCCGGAAAAATTTATTCTGTAACAGTAAAAAATCTAACAGACTGTAGCGGCAATGTCATTGCTTCAAAAAACACGGCCAAATTTGGTATGGCTGACCCGGCTGGAGAAAGAGATGTTATCATAAATGAAATCCTTTTTAACCCACCTCCAATGGGAGTAGATTATGTGGAAATATATAATCGTTCCAATAAGAATATTGATCTTGCTCAAATATATCTGGCGAATCGAAATAGTAGTGGAGCAGCAAGCAGTATTCAGCAAGTGTCCAGGGAGGGCCGTTTGATATTTCCGGGAGAATTTGCCTTACTAACCTCCGATCCGGAAACAGTAAAAAGTCAGTTTATTACCACCAATCCCGATGCGTTTATCAAGATGAATTCTCTGCCAACTTATGCCAATACTTCCGGAAATGTGCTTGTCTTAAATGGCCAGGGAAACGTAATTGATGAAGTGAATTATAGCGATAAATGGCATTTCAAATTATTGAAAAATGCACAAGGTGTTTCGCTGGAACGAATTAATTATGACGGTCCGTCCGTGGCTTCTAATTTCCATTCTGCTTCTGCTTCGAACGGATATGGAACTCCTGGTTTTAAAAACTCTCAGTATCTGGAAGAAGCCGAAGTGAAAGGTGAAATTACCGTTGTTCCGGAGGTGTTTTCTCCGGATCATGATGGTGTGGATGATTTGGTTACGATCGAATATCGTTTTCCAAAGGCTGGTTATGTAGCCAATATCACCATCTTCGATGGCTCCGGCCGGCCGGTGAGATATCTCCAAAAGAATTCACTCAGTGGTGTAAAAGGGTATTTCCGCTGGGATGGTTTGGATGACAAGAATAGAAGACTGCCTCAGGGAGTGTATATTATTTATACGGAAATTTTTAATCTGGAAGGCAAAAAGAAAATTTTTAAAAACTCCGTGGTTTTGGCAAGAAGAAGTGGATAATTACTGATGTGGTAATGCAAATAGGAGATTTGGATAATTTTTGGTGTGCGTTATTTTTTAGTTTATTATTCATCATTAAAATTCATTCTAATTTCTAACAACAATGTCGTTTACACCTGAACAATCCTTATCAAAAATCAAACATTTTTGCGCTTATCAGGAGCGGTGTCATTCGGAGGTGAAAACAAAACTTTATTCCTTTGGTTTGAATAAAGATGAGGTAGAAGAGATTGTGTATTTACTGATTACAGAAAACTATCTCAATGAAGAGCGATTCGCCATTATGTATGCCGGTGGAAAGTTTCGTATGAGACAGTGGGGGAAGAATAAAATCAGGCAATCTTTAAAGCAAAAGCAAATCAGTGATTATTGTATTAAAAAGGCTTTAAACGAAATTGATGAGGAGGATTATCGAAAAACGTTTTTTAAACTGGCAGAGCAAAAAATAGAATCATTAAAAAAGGAAAAAAATATTTTCATAAAGAAAAGAAAGCTACAAGATTACCTTATTCAAAAAGGCTATGAAACGAACCTGATTATGGAAGTGGTCAATAGTTTATAGGTTGTTTATTAAAGCGGATTGGATGAGCAAAAGCAATCCAATATTTAATATTTTTCTGAAACAAAACTCAGAATTTTGCAATGATTATCTGATGAAAAAACACTTCATTTATCACTTGTGAAAAATGTTTAAAAAGCGTTAGATTAAAGTCTCTTGCCCCTGTAATTATCCTGATCAGATTTGAATTCATTGAATCCATTTATCTTTAAACTTCTAAAAGAGAACTATGCTACCGCTAACAATTACCATTATACAAACGAATCTTTTCTGGGAAAATAAACAGGCAAACCTTGAAATGCTTGAGCAAAAAATTAAAGGGATTAAAGAGAAAACAGAAGTGGTTATTCTTCCTGAAATGTTTAGTACCGGATTTAGCATGAAGCCGGAAGGGTTGGCTGAAACGATGGATGGTACTACCTTTCATTGGATGAAAAGGGTGGCGTCTGAGAATAAAATTATTCTAACAGGAAGCATCATTATAAAAGAGGATGGTCATTATTATAACCGGCTTATATGGATGCTTCCAAATGGTGATTACGGCAAATATGATAAGAGACATTTGTTTGCATTTGCTGGTGAGGACGAACATTATTCCGCAGGGAATAAACGCTTTATTGCATCTGTAAAAGGATGGAAAATAAATCTTCAGGTATGTTATGATCTTCGTTTCCCTGTGTGGGCAAGACAAGGTGCCTCTGATCATGGAGCCCAATATGATGTGCTGGTAAATGTTGCCAATTGGCCCCATAAAAGAAGCACTGCATGGAATACATTGCTTCAGGCCCGGGCAATCGAAAATCAATGCTATGTGGTAGGAGTAAACCGAGTGGGAGAAGATGGAAACCGCAACATCTATCATGGTGACAGTGTTATTATTGATCCGCTCGGTGAAATATTATTTCATCAAACAATCGATGAAACGGTGGCTACTTTTACACTTTCAAAGGACAAGCTGATGGAGGTTAGAAATCAATTTCCTTTTTTAAATGATGCGGATTCTTTTATAATCAATGAATAAATCCCCGCTTACTGATTGATGATTCTTTTGATTTCTTCCATTTTCGTATCGGTTCCATTTAAAATGTCGCGCCAGTTGGGCCCAATATAAATATCCGGAATAATTCCTGTACCTTTTTGTTTGATATGTTGATATTGTACCAGTCTGAAAAAGGGCAAACCTACTTTTAATTTTGTATGTGGTAATGTGATTCCAGGGATTAATATACCCGTATTTCCATACCAGCCTCCGCCGGTTTCTTCTCCGGCAATAAATACATTATCCTGTCCTTTTATGATATTGCAAAACAAAGTAGATGCTGAAAAAGTCAGTCCGTTTACCAGGATATATACATTTCCACTATAATGGTTTTTCCTTTTTGGTTTAAAGTGATGCCGTTCCCAAAATCCAAAATGATAGTTGTTATCTGCTTTCTTTTTGGTGAGCAGGGTTAATCCAATATTATTTCCAAATGAATGAGAAATATACCGTCCAAATGGGGCAAAATTTTTACTGATTGAATAGGCGGAATCTGCTATTTTAAAACGAGCATTGGCCAAATATCTTGTCAGTAAAACAGATTTGTCAATCTTGCCGCCACTATTTGCACGTAAGTCAATCACAAGATTTTCTACTTTTTTCTTTTCAATATCCCTGAAAGAGCGGCGGATGAATTGATTTAAGTTTCCTTTTGTAAAACGATTGATCGTTAATAGCGCAAAGGATGAATCATATTTAAGAGAACGGATATGCTCCCGGTTTTTCTTGCGTGAAACTTTCTTTCGAACTACTTTTTGTTGCATTGTTTTCGCAACACTTTCTCGTGATGGACTAAAAAAGGGTATCACTGCGCTTTTTTCATTACCAAGGGAATCAGAAAATTGCACAAAATAATTTTGATACAATCCAAAAATGTTTCGATGGAAATACGGGAAACTGCTGCTTAGGCGGATATAATTCACATTATCCGCATAACCATCCGCTGCCATATAATCAAACATGGATTGAATCATCTCAGCGTTTTTAACCCCATTTATCGCCGTAATAAATTCACCTCTTTTAATAGTTGTGTCATTTCTGTTCAGGCTGCCCATAACCATCATCGTATCGTTCCATACTTTTACATGATAAGGGAAAGATGGAATTCTTTTGCCCTGAATAAATTTATTCCATTCCTTACTCATTCCGAAACTCGTATGTCCGCACCGGATAAAGGAAGTAAGTGGCGCCAGAATCTGCCAGCCAAATTGCAGTTCGGTCATGGAATCTGCAATAGATTGGTACCCCTTATCGAAATACATATCCATACTATCTTTTGGTGTGTACCAATAAAGTGATGGATGTTTTTCTTCTAGAATATTTCGAAGCAGAGAATAATCCTGCTGCAATTCTTCCCTCGGATATTTCTTGTTGGGATCGTAATTTTTAGAAACGGAACAGGAAACAAGAAAGGGCAATATCATGAAGGAAAGAAGGCGAAACATTTTACAAAAATCCATCTTAGTTTTTTTAGTGAAGATCATACGCAACACTTTTTGAAATGTCTCTTTTTCCCGGAAATGCTTTTATGAAACAGTGGGGAAAGTATTTTCAGTTTTTTACTTTAGCCTGGTATAGTTCGTCTTAAAGTGATTTAATTTATAAAATATTAATCGGCAGCAATTGGATTCCATCCCTGAGCGATCAATTTATGTTCATTACCTCCCTTGGTGATGAGTATAGCACCTTTATCTATTTCAGTAATGTGCCCAATGATACTGATCATTCCGTTTTCTGCTATTTTAGTAAAATCCTGCTGGTCCACCGTAAACAATAATTCATAATCCTCCCCACCGCTTAAAGCACAAAGAGTTGGATCAAGTTCCAATTTATAGGCGAATTGCCTTGCCAATTCATTTACCGGAATTTTATCTTCATATAATGCACATCCTACCTGACTCTGTTTGCAAATATGTAGTAACTCACTGCTGAGGCCATCGCTAATATCAATCATAGACGTGGGCGTAATTTTTTCGGCCTCAAAATACTCTATGACTTCTTTGCGTGCTTCTGGTTTTAGTAATCTTCCGACAATATAATCCTGCCCTTCCAGATCAGGCTGTACTCCCTTAGTTTCCAGGTATACTTTCTTTTCTCTTTCTAATAAAGTTAATCCCAGAAAAGCACCACCCAGACTACCACTCACACAAATCAGATCGCCCACTTTGGCGCCGCTTCTTGTGACAAATTTTCCTGGTGCCACTTCTCCGATTGCAGAAACACTTATAATAAATCCTTTTTGAGAGGAGGTCGTATCACCGCCCACAAGATCTACATTATATCTGGCGCAGGCCGCATAAACTCCTTCGTAAAACTCATCCAAAGCCTCTACACTAAAGCGGTTGCTGAAAGCAATATTGACCGTAATTTGTTGTGGAATCGCATTCATGGCATACACATCACTCAGATTGACAATAACACTTTTATACCCTAAATGTTTAAGAGGAGTATACATAAGATCAAAGTGAATTCCTTCTACAAGCATATCTGTCGTCAATACTGTTTGTTTGCCATAATGATCCATTACGGCAGCATCATCCCCTATACTTAATATGGTTGTTGCATTTCTTGTTTCATTATTTTTAGTCAGGTGATCTATTAATCCAAACTCACCAAGAGTTGAAACTTCTGTTCGCTTTTGTTCTGTCATTCGTTTTTTATTTGTAATGGGTTTTGCCCGGGTTTATTATTAATTCATGAAACTAAAAGAAGTTTTCTTTTTCGCTCTGCAATAAATTGGCTGTAAAATTCAGTAATTATAATTGAAGAGATTTTTTTAATCAGCAAAGCTAAGAAATCCGATAGGTTCAGTTGCTGTTCATATTTCATTTTAATATTAAAATATAATTATTTCACTCAGAAATCTCACACTAAATCTTGTAGTGCCTTTTTCAATTTAGCCAGCATCTCCGGAATTTCTTCTTTTTTGCAAGTGCCCACGCTTAATCGATACCAGTCTGAATCTTTGGACGCACCAAAAGCATAAAAAGGCACTACTGCGAGTTTTGCTTCATTTAATATATAAGATGTTACTTCTGCCTGAGTAGAAAGCACCTGACCTGAATTGGTTTTTTTGCCTGTTAAGCTCATCCGGATAGTCAGGTATATGGCTGCCTGTGGTGCTACCGCTTCTACAGGATACCCTTCCTTTTGAAGAGCGTAAAAACCTTCATAAATTTTGGTGAGCCTTTCTTCTAATTCTTTCTTGTATGATATAAGATAATCGCTCACTTCCTTTTTCTGTTGAAGAAATTTTGCCGTAGCATGTTGTTCGGCCATTGGGCTCCATGCACCCACATGACTATTAATTGCACGCATTTTAGAGATGACAGGTTCGGGGCCTAATGCCCATCCAACACGTACTCCTGTTGCGGCGAATGCCTTACTGATTCCATCTATAAAAATGGTGTAATTCTTCATCTCAGGCCTTAAGCTTACCGGATTGTAGTGGACAGTATCTCCATATGTCAGAGTCCAGTACATCTGATCATACATGACATACAGCTTTTTTTCATGATCCGCTCGGCGGCTGTTTTCTTCCAGCACCATATCGCAAATTTTTTCCAGCTCTTCTTTTTTAAATACTGTACCTGTCGGATTCAAAGGCGAACAAAGGGCAATAAGGACCGCATCTTTTATATGTGGTTTTATGTCTTCTGCTGAGGGCATAAAATTACTTGCCGCTGTTGTTTCAATTACCTGATGATTTCCTTCCGTAAAGTGGACATAGTGATTATTATTCCAACTGGGAACTGAGTAAATAACTGTATCATTTTTATCTACAATGGCTCTGTACAGTGAATAAATTAGCGGGCGCCCGCCGGCTGCAATGAGGATTTCATCATTTTTAAAATCCAGACCTTCTTCCTCTTTGATAAAATCAGATACGGCTTCTATTAATGATGCTATCCCATTTGCAGGAGGATACGTTGTGTGCCCTTCTTGATATGCCTTGATGATTTCATCTTCCAGCAATTTTGGAATGGGAAATAATGAAGAATCAAAGTCACCAATGGTGAAGTTGTAGATCTTTTCTCCCTTCTTCATTTTTTCTTTTATATCCGCCCCTAGCTTAACGATTTCACTGCCTATAAGCGTTTCGGCCAAATGACTTAATGGGTTTACAGTCTTTTTTATATCTGAATTGGTGTTCATACTTGTTCAGTTTATTTTTATCAAATGGGAAGTTTTCGTTTAAATAGCGAAATCTATTCCACTATTGAAATCTGTTCTTACCCAATGTACTTATAATTCTTTTAAGAAATCTTTGATTCCGGCAACAATTTTTTGAGCAGTTTGCTTATGAAATTTCGGATCCAAAATCATTTTCTCATCTTCTTTGTTGCTTAAAAAGGCGACTTCTACTAAACAATTTGGATATTCTGTAGGGCCATTTAAAGAGAAATTAAAACTGCCTATATTTCCAAATTCTTCCAGATCAAGTTGTAACATTCTTTTTAAAATAGCTGTACTTAATGGCCGAAATCCAATGTGGCGATAATAAGTGCTCGTACCTCGGGCGCTTTCGCGGGAGGAAGAATTTAGATGTATGCTGATCAGCATATCCGGATTGTATTTATTTAAAAAGGAAATGCGCTCATACATACTCAACGTCGTATCCTGCACCCGCGTCATTAATACGGTCGCATTTTGTTCTATTAATTCCTTCGATAATTCCTGTGCGATTAATAAAGTATAATCCTTCTCTAAAATATTTGAGCTGATTCCTTTGGCTCCGCTGTGAGCGCCTCCATGTCCTGCGTCAATGGCTATAACAAGATTTTTTAATTTTAATTTTTCCGGTTGGCGTTTTACCCGGATCATAAGCCGGTTTTTATCTGTGTAATAGATGCTGTATCCCCAATGTTGCTCATGCTTTAATTCAATAATGACGCGCAGGACATCATCTTCCGGTTGTTCCCACCAGGCATTTTTAATTTCTTTGGTATTCGATAATTGGGTGATCCAATTTGTATTACTTACAACTCCAAAGATGTCAACTTCAATCCTGGAAGGATTTATTTTCATCACACTCCGGTAGGGCAATTTTTCCGCCAGGGCCATGCTTACATAATCAAATAAAGAATCGCCATATACACTCCAGCTACCGCTTAACTGATCCTTTGGGGTGAAATGCAAAGGAGGTGAAACATGTTTCTTTTCAACATAAGCAGAGTGATATTTTGATAATTGAACTTTATAATTATCGTGAATGCTGTCGACTACTTTCAGCACCACATTGCTATCTAAATAGGTCATTTTTGCCCCGCCTAACCGGTCTTCTCCCAATCCATATTTTAGGAAAGGCATCGAGTCGGTTGTTCTTACGAAAAAAAATTCAGGGCTTTCTATTTGAGCCTTTACCTGAAGAGATGTAAATACGATTAGGATACAAAGAATCTTTTTCATTAAATGAAGTGAATTAGTCTGATTATTTAGAGAAGATGGAAGAAAGTGTAATGGTTAATCTTTATAGATTTCAATATGAATTTTTCCATCTGTTGTGATGGTACCCCGGTACATTCCGGCTGTATTAAAAGGCATAGTGGCATGTCCGTTTTTGTCCAGGGCAATTAATCCACCATCGCCGCCTAAAGCACCTACTTTTTCAATAACTTTTTTGCCCGCTTCATCTACAGACATTCCGGCGTACTCCATCATTGCGGAAAGATCATAGGCCACTACATTGCGTATATAAAACTCACCCCAGCCGGTACAGGAAACTGCTACGGTTTTATTATTGGCATAGGTACCTGCTCCAATAATCGGTGCATCACCTATTCGTCCAAATTTTTTATTGGTCATTCCTCCGGTAGAAGTTCCGGCAGCAAGATTTCCCTCCTTATCTAACGCCACAGCTCCAACAGTTCCGAATTTATAATCTCTGTTAATAGTTCCGGATTTCGAATCAATAAAACTATTATGGTCCAGTTGGCTTTTTAAAGAATCCTGCTTAATGGCATTTCGCAGCCCCTTCCATCTGGATTCCGTGTAAAAATATTTCGGATCGACGATTTCTAATCCGGCTTCTTTTGCAAATTTTTCTGCACCCGGTCCTGCCATCATTACATGTTCCGATTTTTCCATGACGGCACGAGCAGCGCTGATGGGATTCCGGATGTTAGTTACTCCGGCCACAGAGCCTGCTCCAAGAGTTCTTCCATCCATGATGGAGGCGTCTAGTTCATTCCGACCGTCGTGGGTAAATACCGCTCCTTTGCCCGCATTAAACAAAGGATTGTCTTCCAGGACATGAATGGCCGCTTCAACGGCATCCAAACTGCTTTTTCCGGATTTGATTTGTGCGAACCCTGCTTCCAGTGCCTGACGAAGGGCAGCCGTATAGGCCTTTTCACTTTCGGGTGTCATGTTCTTCTTTAAAATGGTACCGGCACCTCCATGAATAACCAATGCGTAAGTTTCGGGTTTTAAAGTAGGAAGGCTATCCTTTGACGGGTTAGAGAAATTTACCTCCGTATTCGCTTTCACTGCAAAATGCAGAACAAAGATGAACACCAATTGAACTAAAATTGTTCTCATATATGATGTGATTATTATAGCGTTGAATAATGAAAGAAAAGGTTGTGAAGTTAAAATTAAATTATTGTAATCCGACTTGCTATAGTATAGAAGGAATCAGGAATGAATAAACGTCAAGTCAATCTTTATCTTAAAACGTTTTTGTCAAGTATAGAGGTATACCTTGAGCATATCTAACCAATCTCAGAAGAAATGAATTTACATTTCATCCTTTGTCTTAAAAAAGAATAATGCTTTTCTATCGGCAATTCTGATTCCCGACCATTTATCTGTTTCAAATTGAATCGCATAAACAGATCCTGTGGGCATATTAAAAATGTTCAAACAATTTTGAGAATTTGCAAAATCCGTTATACCGGGATTATGAGAAAATAAAGCAACCGTTTGGTAGGTGTCATCCAGATTTTCAATTGCTTCATAGAAATCGGCTTCCTCTGCTTCGTATAAAGAAGGAATTAAAATCATCTCTTCTTTTTCTACTCCATATTGGTCTAAAAACTTTTCAGCGGTTTTTCTGGCGCGTTTTGCCGGGCTGCTGATAAATGCATCAATTTGATCTACTACCTCTGCAACTCTTTGAGCCATTTCGATGGAATCTTCTTTTCCTCTTTTATTGAGAGGTCTATCAAAATCGGACTGACCAAAGTCTGCAGCTGCACTCTTTGCATGACGAACGATTAACAGAGTTTTCATCCATATAAAGTTTTAAAATATTGAAAAGCAAAAAAGCTTCTGCATAATACAAAATCATTCTCAATAAGCTCTTGCTTCTTTCCCTTCCATATAATTTAGAAAAGCTTTATTGACTACTTTATTTCCTCCATCAGTAGGATAATTTCCTGTAAAATACCAGTCTCCCGTATTAGTTGGGCAACTTTCATGCAAGTCTTCAATAGTCTGATAAATCACCTCAACTGGAATATTTATTTCATCCGGTGTAATTAATTCTGCTATTTTATTCGATATTTCATCAAGCGAAAAAGGTTTGTACACCTCACGGACAATATTCAAAGTGTGTAATTTATCCTCGGCAATGAGTTCATGACATTTTAGAACCAACTCATCTAGTTTTGATTCCATTCCCCGCTCTTTTATCAATTCCATAGCCGCTTTGAAAGCTACAAATTCCCCGATTTTGCTCATGTCAATTCCATAGCAATCGGGATATCTTATTTGTGGAGCGGAGGAAACAATAATGATTTTTTTTGGTTCAAGGCGGGAAAGCATCCGGATGATACTTTCTCTTAAAGTGGTTCCGCGAACAATGGAGTCGTCTATGACAACAAGCGTATCGATTCCTTTTCTAACCGTGCCATAAGTAATATCGTATACGTGCTGAACCATTTCGTTCCGGCTGCTGTCCTGCGTAATAAATGTACGGAGCTTGACATCCTTAATGGCTATTTTTTCCATTCGGATTTTACGATTGATCATCTCAGAAAGTTTCTCTTCATCATAATCCTTTCCCCAACTCAAGATGCGCTCAATCTTAATTTTATTCAGATAGTCTTCGGCACCTTTTATTAAACCATAAAAGGCCGTTTCGGCAGTATTGGGAATAAAAGAAAATATGGTATTTCTGAGATCATAATCTACGGCTTTCAAAACGCGTTCGCTCAAATGATATCCTAAAGCAATTCGTTCTCTGTAAATTTTTTCATCACTTCCTCTGGAAAAATAAATTCTTTCAAAACTGCATGCTTTTCTTGTCTTTGGTTCCAATATTTTCTCAATGGAATAACTACCATCAGGTAGTGAAATCAGAGCCATTCCGGGCATCAGTTCTTTCACCTGATTTTCACCAATATTAAATGCAGTCCGAATGGCTGCGCGTTCACTTGCAGATACGATCACTTCATCATCGATATAATAATAACAAGGTCTGATTCCATGCGCATCCCGCATGACGAAACCAACTCCGTTTCCTGTCAATCCACCTAAAGTAAATCCTCCATCAAAATAAGGGACCGCTTTTTTTAAAACGGAAGTGATATCCAGATTTTCCGGGGAGTTTGTATCTGCTTCTATCAAAAAATGGTGCATGAAGTCAATCATTGCGCCCAGATCGCTCTGCTTGTCCCATTCTGTTCGGGTACTGTTTATGAGGGAAAACAATTCGTTTTTATTAACGATATTGAAATTTCCTGCAAGAGCCAGATTTAAACAAGGAACGGTGTTTCTTTTAATAAAGGGATGACAATATTCCACGCCATTTTCACCCTGTGTGCCGTATCTCAGGTGTCCAAGGAGAAGTTCGCCCAAAAAATCATAGTGCCCTTTCATCAGGCCCGGATATTTTTCAATATCAGGATGATATTTCCCAATTTCTGCTATCTGACTTTCAATCTGCAAAAAAATATCTGCAATGGATTGGTTAGCTATACTTCTAACCCGATGCAGGAAAGGATATCCCGGTTCAGTATCCAGTTTAACAGCAGCAACGCCCGCGCCATCCTGGCCACGGTTATGTTGCTTTTCCATTAAAAGGTATAGTTTATTGAGGCCGTATAATACCGTTCCGTACTTTTTTTGGTAGTAAGAAAAGGGTTTGCGAAGCCGGATAAATGCAAGACCGCATTCGTGTTTTATGTTATCACTCATGGAAAAAAATGAGGAGCAAAATTACGTTTTTTTATTGGGAATGTCTGTTGCATTAAATGACTGGCAATGTTAAAAAACCAAAAATATGAAAGGTCATGCGGATAGAATCTAAACCCAGTGGATAAAATGAATCACTGATACTAAGCACTTAACCCCTAAAACGGAGCATCCTCATCAAATTCTCAATCGTTCATTTTACTTCCTTTCTGAATATAAAGAGCAGCACCACCTCCGTCATCATCTCTTACAGGTTTCCAGCTACCTTGCGGTAATCCGGGACCAAAATCATTAGTGTCTCTTTCAATAAACTTTTGAATATGAAGAAGGGCGGTTAATTTGATGGTTTCCAATTGTCCATTTCTATGTTTGGCAATTCGCACATCCGTATCCCCTTTGTTGGACTCACCCATTTCATTGGTGTTAATATCATGATATTCAGGGCTGTAAAGGAACATAACCATATCCGCATCCTGCTCAATTGCACCGGACTCTCGTAAGTCACTCAATTGAGGCATCTTATTGCCTTCCTTTCTTTTTTCTACTTCCCGGCTTAACTGACTCAAAGCGATAATTGGAATATTAAGCTCCTTGGCGAGACCTTTTAAATCTCTGGAAATTCTACTGATTTCCTGCTCCCTGTTGCCTCCTTTGCTTTCGCCGGTCCCACTCATCAGCTGGAGATAATCGATAATGATGATTCCTACGTTATGTTTGTTTTTTAACCGACGGCATTTTGCTCTAAGCTCAAATATGTTTAGTACAGCGGTATCATCAATGTGAATGGGAGCAGAGGCTAATCGGTCAATTCCCTTCTTGTACAACTGCTTCATTTCGTGCTCTTCCAATTTACCACGGGAAATCTTTTCCAGCCAGATTTCACTTTCTGCACTCAGGATACGTTGTACAAGCTGACTCGCACTCATCTCCAGAGAGAAAAATCCAACAGGTGTTGGTTTTGTGGGATGTAAGGCCGCATTTCGCGCAAGATTCAAAGCAAATGCAGTTTTACCCACAGATGGTCTTGCTGCTAAAATAATTAGATCACTCGGTTGCCATCCGTAAGTAATTTTATCCATGGATTCAAAGCCTGAAGGCACTCCGGTAATTTCATCCTGCCGGGTTCTTAAATCCTCAATTCGTTGAATGGTTTTTACTAAAACAGTGTCTATGCTGGCATAATCTCTTTTTAAGTGATTATTTGTGATTTCAAAAAGCTTGCTTTCTGCCATATCCAGCAAATCAAATACGTCTGAACTTTCTTCGTATGCCTCTCCAATGATTTCAGAACTGATTTTTATTAGTTCGCGCTGAATAAACTTTTGAAGAATAATGCGTGCGTGTGTTTCAATGTTAGCCGACGAAACAACAGAGTTTGTTAGTTTGGTTACATAAAACGGCCCGCCAACCAAATCCAGTTCTTCCCTGAATTTTAACTCCTCTACTACGGTCAACAAATCGATCGGGGAATTCTTTTGCTGAAGCGCCTGCATCGTACGGAAAATCCGCTGATGTGATTCCACATAAAAACACTCCGGCTTTAAAACTTCGACAATAACATCAAAGGCACTTTTCTCCAACATGACTGCACCTAACACCGCTTCCTCAAGCTCTTTCGCTTGTGGAGGAACTTTTCCAAACATCATGGATCCTATTTCCGGTGAACCGCTTTTGCGTCTGAATTTTCTGTCTTTATTTAAATTTGAAATGTCCATTTTTTATTTTTCTCCCTATTTGCAGTTAGGTCTAATATTTATTTTTTTTACGTATTAATCGAATTGGGCGGCTAAGTTAAAGGCTTAAATTTTAATTATGGAAATTGTTCAGTGCTTATATTTATACCTACTTAAATTCACAAGTATATTAACATTACTTAAGTAGTCCTATCCACATCAAGAGAGGAGTTATTCCCAAATAAAAAAACATTTACCATAATTATACAAGGTTGTCCACATTTAACTGTGAACAAAAAATCAGCCATTATTATAAGTCATACAATAAATAAACAATATGCAATTTTTATTCTTTGCCGGGAAATAATTTAAGAAAGAACCCTCAAAATCCTTCAAAAGTAAAGTGGCAAAGGCTTATAGACCTTTTTTACATTTTAAAAAATGTTCTCATTTATTTTTATGAAAAAACGCTTCTCAATTCTGTCGGAAATGATTTCAAAAATTAAGAAATCGTCTTTAGAAAAGTGAGTCGATGAATCTTTTTTTGCATGGGTAATATTTTGCTTCGGGTTTATTAAAAAGAAATTTCTCTCAAAAATTTCAACATGTAAATTCGTTACGTATTTTCGGATCAACTCAATCTAAAAATGCCAGATTCTTTTTTGGCTAAGTATCATAACAGAAAAGATATTGCCTGGTTGACGATCTGTTTTCATCGAATGATATCTGCCAGACCTTTTCCAAATACAAAGGTTTAAGAATTTCATCGCCTTTTCTTTCTTATTTTTGACGCTTAAAATTTATTTAGGAGACAATATATATTAACGAATGAAGATTAGTTATAATTGGCTGAAAGAATATCTACCCAAAAACCAAATCGGGCAAATGCCCGATAGTCCGCAAAAAATGGGAGAGATTTTAACCTCTGTAGGATTGGAGGTAGAAGGAATTGAGAAGTATGAAGAAATTTCAAACAATCTCGAAGGTCTTTTTACTGGCGAGGTTCTCAGTTGTGAAAAACATCCGGATGCAGATAAGCTTAAAGTAACCCGCGTAGATATAGGTACAGGAGAAGAGCTTGAAATTGTTTGTGGTGCGGATAATGTTGCTGCCGGACAAAAAGTGATTGTAGCAACAATCGGTACAACCTTATATCCGACGGAAGGCGAACCATTCGCGATAAAAAAAGCGAAAATACGAGGTGTCCAGAGCAGTGGAATGATCTGCGCTGAGGACGAAATCGGGCTGAGTAAAAGTCATGATGGAATCATGGTTTTGCCTCCGGATACCAAAGTGGGAATGCCAGCTGGTGAATATTTTCAATTATATACTGATTATACAATCGAGATAGGTCTTACACCAAACAGGATGGATGCGATGAGTCATCTTGGTGTTGCGAAAGATGTATGCGCTTATTTATCCCATCATCAGAAAAGAGATCAAAAAGTAGTCAGTCCGTATAAACATGCTTTTTCAGCAGATAATCATTCACTCCCGATCGAGGTGGAAATTGAAGATGCAAAAGAATGTATCCGCTATGCCGGAGTCAGTATCTCCGGAATTAAAGTGGACGTTTCTCCTAAATGGTTGCAAAATAAATTAAAAAGTATCGGCCTTAAACCGCTAAATAATATAGTCGATATCACCAATTATATCCTGCATGAAACCGGTCAACCGCTTCATGCTTTTGATGCGGATAAGATCACAGGAAATAAAGTGATTGTCAAAACACTGGCGAATAACACTCCTTTTATTACTCTTGACGAGAAAGAAAGAAAATTAAGCGGCGAGGATATTATGATTTGTGAGGGAGAAGGGAATCCGATGTGTATTGCAGGAGTTTTCGGCGGTGCCGAAAGCGGCGTTTCACAAGGCACGGTGAATATCTTTTTAGAAAGTGCCGTTTTTAATCCTGGCCAAATACGGAAATCGTTATTACGCCATGATTTGAGAACAGAAGCGGCCATTCGTTTTGAAAAAGGCGTAGATGTGAGTAATACAGTGAATGTTTTAAAAAGAGCAGCACTTTTAATTAAAGAAATCGCGGGCGGTTCCATATCCTCTGATATAGTGGATGTGTATCCTGTGCCAGTAGAAAATAAGACCGTTACGCTCACCAATCATTATTTAAAAAAGATCAGCGGTAAAAATTACTCGGCCGAAACGGTAAAAAACATTTTGACAAGTTTGAATTTTTCTATTCTGCGGGAAGGATTGGACGATATACAGGTGGAAGTTCCCTTGAGCAATCCCGATATTACACTGCCGGCGGATATTATTGAAGAAATTATGCGGATAGATGGGTTTGATAACATAGAAATACCCGCCACCATCAATATGGCTCCTGCGATAGATACCCATACCCGTGAAGCCTTAGTAAAAGAAAAAGTCATTTCCTGGTTAAATGGAAATGGGTTCAATGAAATATTTACAAATTCTATCACGAACAGTGATTATTTCGGAAAGGATACACTGCAGGAAACCGTCAAGATAATTAATGGCCTGAGTGTAGATCTGGATGTGTTGCGTCCTTCTATGTTACCTACAGGACTGGAATGCCTGGCGTATAATATTAACAGGAAAAATAATCATTTACTATTCCTGGAATTTGGTAAAACATATGCTCAAAAGGGAACGGATTATTCCGAAAAAGAAAACCTTGCGCTTTATTTTACCGGGAATCAAAATGAAATCAATTGGAACAACCCGGTAAAGAAAGTAGATATTTATTATGTTAAAGGAATTTGTACAGCCATTTTCAATATTGCCGGATTGAATGATTTTAAGTGGACACAAGTTTCAGATAATGAACTGGAGGAAAGTATTGTGGCAACGTTTCGGGATCAACAAGTAGCAAAAGCAGGAAAATTATCCGGCGGTTTACGTGAACAATTTTCAATCAAGCAACCGGTTTATTTTTTATGTATTGATTGGGAAAAACTCCTTGCATTATCTTCCAAAGAACAAACGGTTTACAAGCCTATTGCGAAATTTCCTCAGGTGCACCGCGACCTTTCTGTTGTGTTGGATAGAGGAACTCCATATCAATCTGTAGAAGAATTAGTGAATTCATTAAAAATTAAGAAGCTGATCAGCCTTCAATTGTTTGATGTATTTGAAAGTGAGAAGCTGGGTACAAATAAAAAATCCTTTGCCATCAGTTTTACATTTTCAGATAAGGAAAAAACCCTGGTAGATAAAGAAATCGATGGCATGATGAATACAATCATCGATAAGCTGGAAAAAGATTTACAGGCCGAAATCAGAAGAAATGCCTGAAATGATTGAAGACCATATCAAATCGGTTCAGTCAAAACTTCAGCAATTGATGAAGAAGCATTCCTATTTGGAAAAAGAAAATGGCCGTTTAAAAAAAGACAATACCATTTATGCAGAAGAAAATAGCGAGCTTAAGGCGCGGGTAACTTTATTGGAACAGCAAATTTCTATTTTGAAAACCTCCCTGGGTACTTTGGCAAATCAGGAGAAGAAAGATTTTGAAAAAATCATTAATGAATATATCAGAACGATTGATAAGTGTATTTCCATACTTAATAAATAAAGATGGCTGCAGATAATCTCATACCACTAAATATAACGATAGGCGACAGGAATTATCGGATTAAAATCTTGCCGTCTGATGAAGAAATCGTGCGAAAAACGCTCAAAACGATTAATGATAAAATCATTGAGTTCAGAGGAATGTTTGCCGGAAAAGATATGCAGGATTATATTTCCATGGTCTTGATCTGGTATGCTACGCAACCAAATAAAGGAGATGAATTTATTTTGAATGAAGGG
>JBDSBN010000047.1:0-9975 GCA_039921585.1 Ginsengibacter sp.
CCAAGGATAGCCGTATACAGGTAGAGTTTGAATACTCAGACAGAAATTTTTTAAACACGATGCTTTATGCCACTGATGAGATAAATTTTAATAATAAACTAAAAATTACTGTGGGTGCATTTGCAAATACAGATGCAAAGAATTCATCGATTAATCAAACTCTTTCTACTGAACAAAAACAATTTCTTTCTGGAATTGGTAACAATATTGAAAATGCAATGTATCCCAATGCACAATTAGACACTTTTTCAGCAAATAAGATTCTATATGAATTGGTGGACACACTTTACAACGGCATTCAGGATTCTATTTATAAATATTCTATAGATAAAAATGTCGAATTATTTAGTCTGTCATTTACCAATGTAGGAATGGGTAAAGGCAATTATATACCTGCATCCGTTAATGCAAATGGAAGGGTTTTTCAATGGGTTCAACCCATAAATGGAGAAAAACAAGGTGATTGGGAACCGGTTATTTTATTAATTACTCCTAAAAAACATCAGATATTAACAACAACCGCTCAGTACCTTTTTACCGAAAATAATTTCATTAAAGCAGAAATTGCCACAAGCGATTATGATGTAAACACCTTTTCTTCCAAAGATAAAAAGGATAATAAAGGGCTGGCTGCTAAAGTGGATTATTTTTTTAAAAAAAACGTTTCAAAATCCAACAAAAATGGATTCATACTTAGTTCAAAAATTGGCTATGAATACGTCGATTCAAAATTCAGATCTTTGGAAACCTTACGTAATGTAGAGTTTAATAGGGATTGGGGATTGCCTTTTCAAATAAATCCCGCAACAGAAAATATTCTAAATGCCTCACTTCAAATAAAAGATAAAAAAAGCAACTTTTTGAAATATCAGTTTACGAATTATAATCGCAGCGATCAATATCACGGCGTTAGAAATTCTGTAGAAAATGAATTGAAAATTAAAGGGTGGCAATTTACTAACCGATTTTATATTACGTCGGTTAATAGCCCTCTACAAAAGGGTCAATTCATACGTCCATCTATCGATGTAAACAGACGTTTTCCTGGCATTAAAAATATTAAAATCGGAGGTGGCTATACAGGAGAAAATAATCAGCAGATGAATCAGCTTTACGATACCCTGATGCCTGTTAGTTTTGGTTTTAATATCTGGCAGGCATATATAAAATCCTCCGAAACAAAAACGAACCGGTGGGGAGTTACTTATTTTACCAGAGAAAATAAATTACCCTCCGGAAAGAATCTCCTTATAGCAGACAAAAGCAACAACGTAAGTGGCTCGCTCGAATTATTAAGTAATGAACACCATCAGTTTTCCATGAATGCAACTTACCGAAAACTGGATGTAATTACCAGCAATTTATCGAATGTAAAAAGTGATGAAAGTCTGCTGGGGCGTACGTTATATAATGTAAATGAATGGGATGGATTTTTAACCGGTAGTGTCCTTTACGAAGTGGGGGCAGGGCAGGAGCAAAAAAGAGAGTACACCTATTTAGAAGTACCCGCCGGACAAGGATATTATACGTGGATTGACTATAACAATGATGGAATACCACAGCAAAATGAATTTGAAATCGCCGTATTTCAGGATCAAAAAAGATGGATCAGAATTTTCACTCCTACGAATCAATATGTAAAAGCAAATTACATTCTCTTTAATTATAGCCTCAGCCTTAATCCGGTAGCTATAATTAAAGGCAGTGATGTAGGAAGGTTTGCCCGTTTTATTAAAAGATTTAGTACGGCTTCTTCCTTGCAAATAAACAAAAAAGAAATATCCGGAAGCTCCTTTTCATTTAATCCATTTAATAAAAACCTGGAAGACACTAGTTTGATCACCAATTATTCATTTTTATCAAATGCACTTTATTTTAACCGGTTGAGCAGTATTTGGGGAGTGGATATTAATCATCGGCTGAACAATAACAAAGCGCTTTTAAATTACGGATTTGAAAGTAATGCCCGCAGGGATTTAACCATTAAAACAAGATGGAATATTAACAGAAAAATTCTTGTTTCCTTCACCAATAAATATATTCGTAATGAATTAAGTACTCCATCTTTTGAAAACAGAAATTATAGTATTAATGAATTTGCTGCCGAACCCATGGTGAGTTATATCTATAAAAGCGATTTTCGCGCAAGCCTGACCTATTCCTATGATATCAGGAAAAACGAGGTGGGACTTTTAGAAAAAGCTGTCAATAATTCAGTCACTGCCGAAATGAAATACAATGTTCTTTCAAGCGGAGCACTAAATGGCAGGTTTTCATATAACTATATCGATTATACAGGAAATTCGAATAGCACAGTCGGGTACATTTTATTGGATGGACTTCTTCCCGGAAAAAACTTTTTATGGAATCTCGAACTCACAAAAAGGATCGCAGGAAATATTGAAATGAATCTTCAATATGAAGGGAGGAAAGGAGATAAAACTTCGGTTGTTCATACAGGGAGAGCTGCTCTGAGGGCAATTTTCTAATAAATAAAATTAGGCTATTGATTTTAGGGAAATTATTGAAATCAATGTGAGTAAATATTGTTTTAACAATAGGGAATTACTATCAAAACAAAATACAAAAAAACAGCCGGTTAATTCTAATTAAAGAAATAACCGGCTGTTAAAAGGTGATTTAATGAGATTTTATTTACTAATCTTAGGATCGCTAAACTGCCAGAACAATCCAAACTGGAAATTATTTCCGGTTAATTTATTCCCTGCCTCAGATAAATCTGTTAAACCAAAAGAATAACGAGCATCAAATCCAAGACCTGATTGAGTAAGATAACTAACACCTACAGGTAAGGAAATCGCTGTACTTTTGAATGCATTTTTATTACTGTTATCATTTGCTTTAGCGGATACCAGAAATCCAATCTGCGGTCCTGCCTCAATTCTAAACCCATTATCAAACATGTATTGAGCTAATAATGGCACATTGATAAAATGTAGATCCTGTTTTGTTTTGGAAGTACCTATATTTTTTGCACCTTCCAATGAGTAAATGATTTCTGGTTGAAAAGCAAACTGACTTCCATGAGAATGAATATGCGCTAATAAGCCAGCATGAAAACCGATTTTTGTATCCGATTTTAAATCTGAATTTTTAGTGTGTAATTCAGAGGCATTTACCCCTGCCTTTACGCCAAAATGCGCTTTCATTTGTGCACTAGCTCCATACGCCATAAAAAATGTTGCGGCTAAAATAATTGTCTTTTTCATAATTGTACATTTTTGATTTAGAATGTGGATTTTTAAGTTTTTAATCCACTTTTTTTCTATTGATAACCGCATAATCAATCTGCGTACCAACTTTTATAAAAACGAAAAAAAACTTACCTTTGCCCTATAAATTTATTCGCCTCATTTAGGCCTGATTCATCCTGTAAATGTCTCTTGAAAAAACGAATAAACGATCTTATGTATGGCTGTACTGCATAATCGTGTTTCACAAAAGGAACTCAAACAAAGACTCTATGAAGAGACGGAAAAGAGAGTCACCATTTCATTTTATAATTATGGATTTATTGAAGAACCGCAATCGTTCAGAGACGCTCTGTACAAGGTTCTTAATGAATTAAACGTATTCGGCAGAATATACGTGGCTCATGAGGGAATCAATGCTCAAATGAGTGTTCCTGAGTCCAATTTTGAAAAGTTAAAAGTACAATTAGATACGTTTCCTCTTTTAAAAAATATACGGTTAAACATAGCCGTTGATGATGATGGGAAAAGTTTTTGGGTATTAAAAATAAAAGTGAGGAATAAAATTGTCGCAGATGGGATTTCCGATCCCACTTTTGATATGAGTAAGAAAGGGAAATATGTGGATGCGGCTTCTTTCAATCAACTTACAAATGATCCGGATACTGTGGTAGTCGACATGAGGAATCATTACGAATATGAAGTGGGACATTTTGAAAACGCGATAGAAGTACCGTCTGACACATTCCGGGATCAACTACCCATGGCTGTGGATATGCTTGAAAATAAAAAAGATAAAAACATTATCATGTATTGCACAGGAGGAATCCGTTGCGAAAAAGCCAGTGCCTACATGCTTTTAAACGGATTTGAAAACGTGTATCATTTGGAAGGAGGAATTATTCAGTATGCAAACAAAGTAAAAGAAGACAGATTACCGAACAAATTCCTAGGCAAAAACTTTGTCTTTGACGGAAGATTGGGGGAAAAAATAGGAGATGAGATTATCAGTCATTGCCATCAATGTGGCGACAAGAGTGATTCACATACAAATTGCGCCAATGATGCATGTCATTTACTATTTATCCAGTGTGAGAAATGTGCCGAAAAATATGAAGGCTGCTGCTCCATGAATTGTTTTAATGATATACAATTGCCAGAAGAAGAAAGAAAGGAAAAAAGAAAAGGGCTGAAAAACGGACTAATGATTTTTAATAAATCCCGGGAAAGAATGAAAGGTTTGAAAGAGAAATAGATGCATGGATACTGAGCAAGGTTACTTTCTATTTCAGGCGAAAGAAATTGTCATTTCCCATTATGGGGTTTTTCCCATTCAACAAGGAAACCATTCATCAAAAAACAACTCTTTAATTTCATACACTATTCATCAATCATTTCCGTAGTAATTTCTCCCTTAATGTCCCACATCAATTTTGAATTCAAAGCACAATCCGGCAATATCGACTTCCTCGAGAAAAAATTACTGGAACTTCATCCTAAATTCATTGGGGAAGACCATCAGATAGATACCTATTTTAATGTGCAGAAAGGAAGGTTAAAACTACGGGAAGGGAACATTGAAAACTCTTTGATTTACTACGAACGAAAAGACTCTGCCGGTGCGAAACAATCCGATGTTTTGTTATACCAACATTCGGCCGAAACCTCGTTAAAGGATATTCTGATTAAAGTGCATGGGGTATTGGTTGTCGTAGATAAAGTCAGAAGAATTTATTTTATTGACAATGTAAAATTTCATTTTGATAGGGTAGTGGGTTTGGGCACTTTCGTGGAGGTAGAGGCGATTGATTTGAATGGTGGTATTGGAATTGAAAAACTTAAAAATCAATGTGCTGAATACGCAAAACTATTTGGAATAAAAGAATCGGATTATATCTCTCACTCTTACAGTGATTTAATTCTGGAATCGCAAATCTGATTGAATCTATCTTTCTGGAACAAGTGATTAACGTTTACAGTTTTAAGGCAAACGCTGGAATCCGGAATATAATTATAAGTAAAAGTATTGGCAAAATTTCTCTGAACTATTCTTTTTGTGCCTTAAGTAAGAGAATTTTGTGTCGTAGAAAAGTAGCGCATGCAAAAGCCGACAAAACTTCAAGAAACTTCCAAATTTAAACACATTATTAATCAACCGATCCACATTGGTAATAAAAGTCTCAGTATCAGAAAAATTATTTTCTTCATCGCACTTGCACTATGCCTGACGCCTTTGATATCTCCGCCTGTGGCACTTCTGATCGGAATTGCTCTTGCTCAATTTGTAGGACATCCATATTTGCATTTAAACCATAAAGCAACCTCCCTGCTATTGAAAATTTCAGTAATCGGGCTGGGATTTGGTATGAATGTGCACAGTGCAATAAATGCCGGAAAGCAAGGGCTAATATTCACCGTTGCTTCCATAATGGGGACATTGGCTTTAGGCTTAATCCTTGGAAGAATATTTAAAATAGAAAAGAAAACATCTCATTTGATATCCTGCGGTACAGCTATCTGTGGCGGGAGCGCTATTGCAGCCATTAGCCCCGTAATTAAAGCGGATGAAAAACAAATTTCGGTAGCCCTTGGAACCATCTTTATCTTAAATTCGGTGGCACTCTTTTTATTTCCCTGGATTGGGCATTTGCTGGAACTTTCCCAAATGCAGTTTGGATTATGGAGCGCCATTGCCATTCACGATACCAGTTCTGTTGTAGGTGCTGCAAATAACTATGGAGCAGAAGCTCTGCAAATTGCTACAACAGTAAAATTAGCAAGAGCTCTATGGATCATTCCTATAGCATTATTGACAACCTTGTTTTTCAAATCCGGAGAGCAAAAAATAAAAATTCCGTACTTCATCGGCTTGTTTATTCTTGCCATGATCGTCAATACTTATTTCCCAATAATTAATCCGGTATCAGGTTATTTAGTCACTCTGGCAAAAATTGGTTTGACCGTCACTTTATTTCTGATCGGCGCAGGACTATCAGCAGATGTTCTAAAATCTGTCGGATTTAAACCTTTATTGCAAGGCATTATTTTATGGCTTGTCATCTCGGCTACTGCTTTATATGCAGTGATGCATTTCACTTTGTAAAATTCCTTATTTCCAATTGGATTAGATTATTTCCAGAGTATTTAATAATTGCAAAAATATTGGTACTGATTCAATGGAGACATAGATTCAATAAATAAATTACTACAAATCACTTCAATAACCCAGATCATTTTTAAAGAAACACTAAATTTTACTTAGCCCCTTTGGTATCTCGGATCAGTGTATGTAAAGCATTTTCAATTTTCTCTTTTGTTTCTTCCTCACTCAAGTCCTGCGGAATAAATGTTTCGCCAATGAGTTTCTCATAGAGTTCTATATAACGATCTCTGATCACACCAATCCATTCATCAGACATGACAGGTACTTCCTGACCTTCCTTCCCCATGAAATCATTTTCAATCAGCCATTCGCGAACAAATTCTTTACTAAGTTGCTTTTGTTTTTCTCCCTTCAATTGCCTTTCTTCAAAACCATCTGCATAAAAATAACGGGAGCTATCCGGTGTATGAATTTCATCCATCAAAATAATTTCATCTCCAATTTTCCCGAATTCATATTTGGTATCTACGAGAATCAGTCCACGTTTGGCCGCGATTTCTTTTCCTCTTTCAAATAGAAGTAATGCATATTTTTCAATTTGTTCATAATCATCTTTCGAAACAATATTTTTCAATATAATTTCCTCTATACTGATATCCTCATCATGACCTTCATCAGCTTTAGTAGATGGAGTAATAATAGGTGTAGGAAAATAATCGTTTTCTTTTAACCCATCAGGCATTTTTACGCCACACAATATTTTATTTCCGGAGGAATAAGTTCGCCAGGCATGACCTGTTAAATTTCCTCTAACCACCATTTCTATTTTAAAAGGCTTGCATAATTTACCCAGAGAAGCATTCGGAGCTGGTGTTTGAATCAACCAATTAGGACATATATCCGAAGTTTTTTCCAGCATAAAAGCAGCTATTTGATTTAATACTTGTCCTTTATAAGGAATTGTTCTTGGTAAAATTACGTCGAAGGCAGAAATACGGTCACTTGCAATCATCACTAATAATCGATCATCAATAGTGTAAACATCACGAACTTTTCCTTTATAAAATTGAGTTTGAAGCGGAAATTGGTAGCTAATCATCAATATTAATTTTTGCTGCAAAAATGCGCAAAATAAAATTGTATACTGAAAATACTTTTGATACTAAAAATGAATTTTTTTAACAAATAGAACAATACTATATTGCTTTAAATTAAAACCAAAAAATAAGTATGAGAAAAGTTTTCACAGGTCTTACTTTCGGCTTTATCGGAATTCTCTTTTCGATATCTACCCTGGCTCAAAGTAACACCATTACAGGAAATGTTATAAATTCCGGCACAAGTGAATCTGTACCAGCGGTTTCTATAACTGTAAAAGGATCAGGTGTCGGTACATATACAGATGATAAAGGGAATTTTTCTTTAACAGTAAATCTACCTTTTCCAATAACGTTACACGTTTCGTCTATTGGATTCGATCCTCAGGATGTAACTGTGCGCACAGCAGCTCCGATAATTATAATTTTAACACCTGCGAGTGTTTTAGGTCAGGAAGTTGTTGTTTCCGCTACGCGGTCAGCTGAGAAAATTCTTGAATCTCCGGTAACGATTGAAAGAATCAGTGCAGCCAATATCCGCAATACTTCCTCCGTATCCTATTATGATATGGTGTCCAAATTGAAAGGGGTCGACGTGGTAAATGCTTCCCTGACATTTGCGTCTCCCAGCACGAGAGGATTTAACGGAAGTGGTAACCTTCGTTTAAACCAGATTGTGGATGGAATGGATAATCAGGCTCCCGGTCTGAACTTTTCTGTAGGAAGTGTTATCGGCATTTCTGAATTGGATGTGGAAAGTATTGAATTACTTCCCGGAGCATCTTCTGCATTATATGGACCTGGCGGAATGAACGGAGCGCTGATAATTAACAGTAAAGATCCGTTTAAATATCAGGGACTTTCTTTCCAGGTAAAAACAGGAGTCATGAACGTTGACAATAAAAGTCGTAAAGCTTCGCATTACTACAATTGGAACCTCCGCTGGGCAAAAAAGGTCAGCGATAAATTTGCCTTTAAAGTAACAGGAGAATTAATTCAGGCAAAAGACTGGGTTGCGGATGATTACAGAAATTACAACCGTTTAGGAACCACAGGCAGTATAAAAAACGGTACCCGTGAAACTGATCCAAACTTTGATGGAATAAATATTTATGGAGATGAAACAACAGCTGATATTAAAGCACTTGTTTTAGATCCATTAGCTCAGGCAGCACCATTTTATAAACCTTATATCGATGCGTTACCTGCTTCTATGCCTGTATCCAGAACTGGATATGCTGAAAAAGACTTGTTGAATCCGAATACAGTTAATGCGAAATTTACTGGTATGTTAAGCTATAAACTTACTTCCAGAACTTCCTTAAATGCAGCAGCATATTATGGTACGGGAAATACAGTATATACTGGAAGTGACAGGTATTCCTTATTAAATCTTTACATTGGCCAATATAAATTAGAACTTGTAAATACGAATTGGTTCTTAAGAGGCTGGGCTACCCTGGAAGATGCAGGTGAATCATATAACGCTACAGTAACTACGCGCCTGGCAAATGAAGCATGGAAGCCAAGTGGTGGATCCGGAGGATGGTATTACCAATATGCAACTGCCTTTTTATGTGCAAAAATGGGAGGAGCAACAGATATCAATGCACATAATTCAGCAAGAGCATATGCTGACATAGGAAGACCAGAAGCAAATTCGCCTGAATTTAGAAAGATATATGACAGGGTTCGTAATATCCCTATTTCTAAAGGAGGCGGTCTGTTTGTAGATAAAACAAATCTGTATAACCTGGAAGGCCAATACAATTTTTCTGAACAAACGAAAGCGGTTGCTGATATATTAATTGGTGCAAACTATAAAAAATATGTCCTGAATTCTGAAGGAACTTTATTTGCTGATTCCAGCGGTACTATTCCAATTAATGAATATGGAGCATATATTCAGGCTACAAGAAAGTTGGCTAATGACAGACTTACACTAATTGCTTCTGCTCGTTATGATAAAAATGATAATTTTGACGGCCGCTTTACACCCCGGTTTTCCGCTGTAATTAAAGTAGCAGAAGATAACAACATCCGTTTATCTTATCAGCAGGCTTATCGTTTTGGATCTACGCAACAACAATGGATCAATCTTCGTGTAGGTGGTGGCGTTGCCTTAATTGGAGGTGTTAAAGATTTCGCTACTTATTATAAATTCAATACTAATCCTATTTACGGAATTGATAAAGACCTTAACGCCGGAAACCCTAAAGTTTTCAACCTGCCAAAATTCAAGGCTGAAACAGTTAATTCCTTTGAAGTAGGTTATAAGGGATTAATGGCAGATAAGAAATTACTGATCGATGTCTATGGTTATTATGGAATCTATAGTGATTTTATCACTCGTACCCTTGTGGCACAATCCGTAAATGGAAATATCAACGTATTCACTAATCCTGCTACTGTGCGGGCTAATTTTAGCAATCCTGCTCTTGCAACCACGTACTCTGTACCTACCAACGTAAAAGGGGATGTAACGACATATGGTTATGGTATAAGCTTTACTTATGCTTTGCCATCCAATTTTGCCGTTTCAGCAAATACTACTTCGGATCGT
>JBDSBN010000048.1:0-4100 GCA_039921585.1 Ginsengibacter sp.
AACACTTAAATTGACAACACAAAATATATTTTCAAAAAATCAGTCAAAAAAAAAGATAAGATTTTTTTTCTCTTTTTTTTATCAAGAACTCTATTGAATTTCCTGCTTTTTTCTAACAAAAAAACCGGATTCAAATTGTTTATTATATCAAATAACTATTTAGAAGCTTTTAAAACTTCAAACCCAAATTACATGGCGGCTAACTGAACCTTTTGCTGTAATTCCAATACATCCTCTTTAAATAAGGTATCTGTATCCATCAGATCTTTTACCGTCTGACAACTGTGAATAACATTCGTATTATCCCGTCCACCAAAATGTTCACCAATTGTTTTTAAGGAATTTTTTGTAAATGCCTTGGCCAAAAACATGCTGATCTGCCTGGCCTGAACAATTTCGCGTTTTCGTGTTTTCTGTAACAACTTCTCGTAAGGAACATCAAAGTAAGCGCACACCATTTTTTGAATGGTATCAATGGTAATTTCCTTAGAGGAAGACTTAATGAAGTTTCTTAACACTTTCTTGGCAAGATCTAAATCAATTTCGCGCTTATTAAGAGAAGATTGCGCGAGCAAACTAATCATTGCACCTTCCAATTCGCGAATATTATTCTGAATATTATAAGCGATATATTTAACTACCTCTTTAGGCATTTCCAAACCATCATTCTTCATCTTCAATTCCAAAATTTCAATTTTGGTTTCGTAATCAGGAATCTGCAAATCGGCACTCAATCCCCATCTAAAACGACTTAGTAGCCTTTCCTGCACACCTTCCAAATCTTTTGGAGCTTTATCTGTCGTTAATATTAATTGCTTTCCACTTTGATGCAAATGATTAAAAATTGCAAAGAATGCATCCTGCGACTTTTCTGCCCTTGTAAAAAACTGAACATCATCTATTATTAATACATCAATCAATTGATAGAAGTGAATAAAATCATTGATCGCATTATTTCTACCATGATCCATAAACTGATTAATAAATTTTTCGGAACTCACATAGAGTACTACTTTATTATTATGCAGTCGCTTCACCTCATTACCAATGGCTTGAGCCAAATGCGTTTTTCCCAAACCGACACCACCGTAAATAACCAATGGATTAAATGAAGTGGCTCCAGGTTTTTCAGCAACGGTTAACCCTGCCCGTCTGGCTACCCTATTGCAGGCACCTTCTATGTAAGAATCAAATACATAAGATGAATTCAATTGAGAATCTATCTGCATTTTCTTGAGCCCAGGAATAACAAATGGATTTTTAACCGGATTGTTAATAACTAATGGGAAATCCATTTCATTATTTGAATAGGATTTATACCCATGGCCCGGAACATCCATTGTCATTGGCTTGTTATTACTATTGCCACTATCGACCATAATACGATACTCTAACCGAGCATCTTTCCCCAGTTCTCTCTTTAAAGTTTTAGCAAGCAGATTCACATAATGCTCTTCTATATACTCATAGAAAAACTGACTTGGAACCTGAATTGTCAATACTTTATCTTTCAGCAAAACAGGTTTAATAGGTTCAAACCATGTCTTATAATGCTGCCACTCAACTATATCTTTTATAATATTGAGACAATTATTCCAAACTGTATCGCAAGCATTATTCATTTTATTACTAATCTATTTAAATTTAAGTGTTAGAATGTTTTTCAGGTAAGTGGCTGTGAAATGAAATAAGGTAATCAATCCTGTAATTCTTTCAGCAAGAAAGCGAATATCAATAGAATTTGTTGAAAAAAAAACTTTTTATTCTTTGTTTTTGTCATTAAAAATACAGTACAGATTTTCGGATTTTTAAATCACTCAGTTATTTACCACTCCCTTTTTTTTAAGAACTACCCCCACATTGACTTGCAGGCTAAGTTTCAAAAAACAATCGGTATTTTAAAAAAAAACAAGCACATTTGCCGACCTTAAAAATTAAAAAACCACCGTTTTAAAATTGTGCAAAACATTTTTTAACATTATAAATTTATAAACAGTGCCTTAATATAATAGACTTTAACTTTAAAAAAAAATAAACAAACATGAGTTACGATCCAAATGAAAAAAAAGGATATGATTTTACCGGAAAGTTATCTGAAAAATTTGAAACAGTGCATAGAGGAAGTTTCGCATCCAGAGAATTTGTAGTAGAGAAGTCCGTTGATATCAGTGGAAAAACAATTACTAATTATATCAAATTTCAATGCACACAAGACAGAACGAACATTGTAGATAACATTTCTATAGGAGATGAGATAAAAGTTCATTTTAACCTAAGAGGAAACAAATGGGTAAAGGATGGGCGCACCTCCTTTTTTACAAATCTTGATGCCTGGCGCATTGAGCCTATATTAGCAGGGAAGGCTCCTCAAACACAAAATGATGAATACCTGGAACCACTGGACACATTTACGTCTACCTCTGACGAGAACATTGACGACTTACCATTTTAGCATAAGTGCTGAAGAAGGATTTTAAGAAAATCTTCTTCATAAAATAAACCACATTGCAGAGCAACATATTTATATCCTTTAAAACGCCGCCCTACCAAGGTGGCGTTTTATAATTATCCGCCGAATTATGCAGCAAAAAGTTATTCTCAAACTATCTCCACCCGAATCCAGCTCAGCTGATGATATAATAAAACACATTGCAAAAAGCACCTCAAAGAAACTTAGTGATATCACTGGCTACACCATTTTAAAAAAATCAATCGATGCAAGAAGTAAAAACATTTGGATAATACTGACGGTCAATGCTTTTATAAATGAACCTTTTCAAAAAAAGGAAGTAACAAGTTTCCATTTCCGGGATGTGAGTAACGCCCAAAAAAAGGTATTGATTATAGGCGGAGGGCCGGCGGGAATATTTGCTGCTTTACAATTAATCGAACTGGGAATAAAACCCATTCTTATCGAAAGAGGAAAAGATGTCCGGTCCAGAAGAAGAGATCTTGCCCGATTAAATAAAGAAGGAATTATTAATCCTGAAAGCAACTATTGTTATGGAGAAGGAGGCGCAGGAACCTATAGTGATGGTAAATTATATACACGAAGTACCAAAAGGGGAAATATTGACAGAATCTTAAACCTTTTTGTCCATTTTGGTGCTCCGGAAAGAATTCTTTCAGATGCTCATCCTCATATTGGAACAAATAAACTGCCTGACATTATTTCCGCCATGCGTACACAAATTATTGATTGTGGAGGAGAATTTCATTTTGATAAAAAAGCAATCGGCATTGAAATAAAAAATGAAACGATTCATAGCGTATTAACTGCTGATGGAGATGTCTTGCAAGCTGATTCCTATATTCTGGCTACCGGTCATTCTGCCAGGGATATTTACCAACTATTGCATGAAAACAATATTGAAATACATGCAAAAGGATTTGCACTGGGAGTAAGAATAGAACATCCTCAGGATATCATTAACAATATACAATACGGTCAAAGCAATGTTTTAAAGTTGGGTATTTCAATGGACGAAAACAGTCTTCCCCCAGCATCATATAGCTTAGTGACACAATCGGATAATCGGGGTGTTTTTTCTTTTTGCATGTGCCCGGGAGGTATTATTGCAACTGCCTCTACAGATAATGAAGAATTAGTTGTGAATGGCTGGAGCCCCTCTAAAAGAAATAATCCTTATGCAAATAGCGGCATGGTGGTTCAGGTAGAACCGGAAGATGTTGTCAAATATTATTTATCAAAAGAAATTCCGGTAAAAGCCAATGATCCATTATTAATGATGAATTTTCAAAAGGAAATAGAACAAAAAGCATTTACCGCCGGCGGAGGCAAGTTTGTTGCACCGGCCCAGCGTATGGTAGATTATATTCAAAATAAACATTCAGCTACGCTTCCAAAATGTTCCTACCTACCGGGCATTACCTCTTCATCCATAGGAGAGATACTGCCAAACTTTATTCACCATCGACTTCAAAATGCATTACCTGTTTTTGGAAAAAAACTAAAAGCAATGGATGGAGTTGCAGGTTATTATACAAATGAAGCCATATTGGTAGCTACAGAAAGCCGAACATCTTCGCCAGTACGCATCCCAAGAGATAAAGACTTACTTCATCACCCACACATAAAT
>JBDSBN010000049.1:0-3255 GCA_039921585.1 Ginsengibacter sp.
AGACAATGATGTTTTAAAGCACTACCTAGTCCATAAATGGCTGAGGTTTCCATTTCAAAATTAGTAATGCGGTGATTCCCAAATTTAAAATCTGTCAACCGATCTATCAATTGTGGATTAGAAATTCCTAATCGGAGCACTCTTCCCTGAGGGCCATAAAATCCCGGACAAGTAACTGTAATGCCCTGATGGTATCCATCTACAAAATGCCTCATCAACGCTGCCGAACCACCAGAAATATATGGGCTAAACGTGCTATGAAGTTGAGTTTGAGTAATAAAAGAATGGATCAATTGTTTTTCCTCTTCATTATTCTCATGTATGTAGAAATTCATCAGATTGTCAATACCAAGTCCATGAGTGCTTGCCACAAAACTGTCCACTGGAATATCTGCCTGCAAAGACCCTGAAGTTCCAAGCCGGATGATATTCAGTTGCTTTAAAGTCTGATTGATTGTCCTGCTTTCAAAATCAATATTGACCAATGCATCCAATTCATTTAAAACAATATCAATATTGTCCGGTCCGATTCCGGTACTTACAACAGAGATCCGTTTATTACCAAGCATACCGGTATGTGTGACAAACTCCCGGTGTTGTCTTTTACATTCTATTGAATCAAAATGTTTACTTACCTCTTTCACCCGGTCGGGATCTCCTACGGTTATAATGTTTTGAGCCAGTTCGTCTGGTTTTACGTCCAGATGGTAAACAGCACCTCTGGAGTTGATAATCAGTTCAGATTCAGCGATACGTTGCATAGTTTTGAAATCATTGATAGATAAAAGGAATATTTTTGCAATTGTGCATCACAATATATGCACAACAAAGTTATTTATTGTAGGGCAAATGAAATTTTCACTTTCGATTTTGAGAATTCTAAATAAAAACCCTACATTTGCAGCCTTCGAAATTGGTCCTGTGGCCGAGTGGCTAGGCACAGCTCTGCAAAAGCTTCTACAGCGGTTCGAATCCGCTCGGGACCTCTTACCTTAATAACAAAGTGTTGATTATCAGTCAACACTTTGTTGTTTTTATGAATAAGCTTTACTTATTATTACACGCCCTTATTTGATAAAAAATCGACAAAAATGAGCGTTTAGTTGACTTTTCTCCAGTTTTTTTAAAGTTTTAATCGACAAAATCATTAAAAAAGCAGAATAATATGGCAACCCACCTACCAATTAAAGCAACTTGTAACCCCAAAATGAAAAGGTACGGGACACATCTTCAATACAATACTGTGAAAGTCCTAAAAAGCGAACAGTTATACGCACAGACCAATACGTCCCACGAATTTTACGGAATTCAAAACAAAGAGTGATTTTAAATAAGCTACCTATACAATTTGGGGAGAAAAAATTTATGTTTAGGATTGAAGCATTTTAGATGCTCTGATGATTTAAAAGTAGGTTAACAATGGATTGATGGCTGATGATCATAATTCGACGTTTTTTTTCTTACTCTCAATATTTTATATGGTTTTATAAAGAAAATGTTTTTAACTTTATAAGGAATATAAATCTTTAAACTTATTTATATGAGTACTGTAAGAAATATTCTTCAACAAAAAGGTAATTTAGTCTTTACGATTAGTCCTGACAGTTCTGTCTATGCCGGACTTGAAACTCTGCAAGAAAAAAATCTCGGCGGTTTAGTAGTAGTAGAAGATGGGAAATTAATTGGCGTATTTACAGAACGCGATTATGCCCGCAAAGTAATTCTGAAGGGGCGTGCCTCTAAAGGAACGCTTGTGAGGGATATAATGGATTCTAATCCTGTATATGTAAATCCTGACTACACTCTTGATGATTGTATGCAATTGATGACCAATAAATTCATCCGTCATTTGCCAGTTATGGAAAATGGTGCGTTAGTAGGTATTATTTCCATCGGTGATATTGTAAAATATATTATCAGCGAAAAGGATTTCATTATTGAAAATTTGGAAAATTACGTTAAAAGATAGACTCCGGACAGAGTAAAGGATTTTAGCCTGCATTCATAAAAGCATTTGGAATGGGATTAGTTTGTTCTATTTAAATTTACTAGTATGCCCGGCAATAATGATTATGTCATCCACTTTTGGCCTCTGCTGCTATATGCAGCATTAGTAGTATTCTTGCTGGCAGCGATATTGGCTTTATCCTACGCATTAGGTCAGCGCCATTGGCAGAAAGCTACTGGCTTACCATATGAGGGTGGCATAAGGCAAACAGGATCAGCAAGACTGCGTTTCTCTGCCCAGTTTTACCTTGTAGCCATGTTGTTTGTAATTTTCGATGTAGAAGCGGTTTTTATTATGCTATGGGCCCTGGGATTTTATGAACTGGGCTGGCCAGGGTACATTGGGGTTTGTATATTTATTGCACAATTGGTCGTCGTATTAATTTATGAATGGGGAATTGGCGCATTAGATTTTGGACCGGATGGCTTAAAAATTTTGAAAGCATATAGAAAGCTAAAAAAGAAATAGCATTTTTTACAGAAGCCAATCAATGGTATTTTAATTCATCCTTGCAGGTTCGCAGCTGAAGGTAATTAGAAGTACCCAAACAAGATTATAACAAGTGGATTATTGTTGAATAGTTTACAATTTGAAAACAGCTCTTAATATTAAGGAATATGAAATGGTGGTTAAGCAAATCAGGAGATGCAACCGGAAATATTTCCGGCAATGGCAGCATGGAAGAAGCAGTCAGCAAAAGTATTATGCTGACTACTGTGCAGGACTTAGTGGCCTGGGGCCGCAAAAATTCGATGTGGCCCTTTCATTTCGGTTTAAGTTGCTGTTTTGTGGAGATGGCCACCAGCATTACCAGTAAATATGATATAGCCCGTTTTGGTGCCGAAGTAATCCGTGCCACACCCCGTGAAGCTGATGTAATGGTTATTGCTGGAACCGTATTTATAAAAATGGTTCCGATTATCAAACGACTTCATGAGCAAATGATGGAACCCCGATGGGTCATATCTATGGGCAGTTGTGCCAACAGTGGCGGCATGTATGATATTTATAGTGTAGTTCAGGGAGTAGATAAATTTTTGCCGGTTGATGTATATGTACCCGGCTGTCCGCCAAGACCTGATGCATTTATGCAGGGATTGGTTTTACTCGCCGAAGCAGTAGGAAAAGAAAGGCGCCCGTTGAGTTGGCTAATTGGTGAACAGGGAGTGATTAAACCTCAAATGACTTCCATGAAAGAACAAAAGAGAAACGAACGAATGGAAATGGTTAATTTCAGATCAATAGAT
>JBDSBN010000050.1:0-10567 GCA_039921585.1 Ginsengibacter sp.
TAGGAGCAGCTTCCGCTTTTGTGGAAGCTACTCTGGAGCAAATTTATAAAGAGGTAAAAGAGGGCCAGTATCGCGGCGGTCCTGCTTTTTATATTGAAAAAGGGCTGGGAGTAAAATGGTATGCCATCATTTTTGCCGTGGCCACAATTATTTCCACTTCTTTATTATTGCCTGGTGTACAAAGCAATAGTATTGCATTGAGCATGCAGCAGGCATTTGATTTTCCTGTTTTGTATACGGGGCTTGCCGTGGCAGCTTTATTGGGTTTGGTTATTTTTGGTGGTGTAAAGCGGATCGGCAAAGTGGCAGAAATCCTGGTTCCTTTTATGGCTTTTGCCTATATACTGATGGCAGTGATTATTATATCAATGAATGTAGCGGAAGTGCCGGCAATGATCAAACTGATCCTGAGATCAGCTTTCAATATGGAAGCAGGCTTTAGTGGTGTTTTCGGAATGGCTATCGCCTGGGGCGTAAAAAGAGGAATTTATTCAAATGAAGCAGGACAGGGTACTGCACCACATGCTGCAGCTGCTGCGGAAGTGAGCCATCCTGCAAAACAAGGATTGGTTCAGGCTTTTTCAGTGTATGTAGATACATTGTTTGTTTGTACAGCCACAGCCTTTATGATCCTTTTTACCCAAAAATATAATGTAATCAATCCGGAGGGTGGATTTCTTCTTGAAAACTTGCCGGGAGTGGCTGCGGGAGCTGAATATACACAGCATGCAGTTTCGACCTATTTCCCCAGGATTGGTTCTGGTTTTGTCGCGTTTTCTTTATTGTTTTTTGCATTCACTACACTGATGGCTTACTATTATATCGCAGAAACAAATCTGAGTTATCTCTATCCAAAAAGAATGAAAAAATGGATGATGAATGGGCTCAGGATATTTGTGTTATGTGCCGTCGTTTACGGTGCTGTCCGTACTTCCGGCCTGGCCTGGGCTATTGGCGATATCGGAGTTGGGGTTATGGCCTGGCTGAATATCATTGCCATCTTACTATTAAGCCGCCCGGCGCTGCGGTGTCTGAAAGATTACGAACGTCAATTAAAAGCGAAGAAAAGTCCGGTGTTTAACGCCAAAGAATGCGGAATTAAAAATGCAGACTTATGGGATGGAGAAATTGTTGAATGATTTTTAAAAAGATCAATTTCTGAAATTTTATTTTTGTAACTGAAACACCTTTTCGTTATTCAATGGGATATCTCATTGGTTGTTATCCTCATTTGATAAATTGAAATAACTCACATTCAAAAAACTGTTCGTTCAAAGAATATACATAGAATTGCTATCCGGCGAACGTATTTATGATTAAATCCGGTGAAAACTGAGGGTTGTTTTTGGCGGGTTTAGCAGCATGTTATTCTTTGAGGAATAAGTTTAAAGTTATATTTGAAATTGTGAGATTTATTATTATCTTCATCCTGGCTATTCAAAGATTTGTTTCCTTGTCTGATCTATAGAGTTCATGCTTGTAAAACTTTTTAATGAAGATCCATTTTACCACAAACGAACAAACTTTTTCCAAAACAAAACCAATTCAATTACCAGAACTCTGCACAGATTTTATCTTTTTTAATTACAACCTGAATTATTGACATCAATTTTTGAGTTGTTGAGCAAGGATCATATTTGTAAGAAACGATATAATCAGATCTGTAGACGTTCACAAAAACAAAAAAATGGATGCACAAAAAGTCGACATGTTTATGATGGCAAATGCCAAATTTTTCGAAAGCCATCACATTAATGTAATCAGAGAACGATTGATTGATTTAGATGAATCGAAATGGGCGATGATCTCCACCCTGCAATTGAAAGACCCAACAACTAGTTTAATCGTTTCCATTCTTGCCGGTTCTCTTGGCATCGATCGGTTTATGATTGGAGATACAGGCCTGGGCATTGGAAAGTTGTTAACCTGTGGCGGCTTTGGAATCTGGGCAATTATCGATTGGTTTATGATTCAGGGGGCCTCAAGGGAGAAAAACATGCAGAAGATCCAGCAATTTTTGTATTAATGGCACTAAACAGGAACAAGCTATATACATTCTTAATCATAGCCTGTGCCGCAGGGTATATTTGGCTTTATTTCGGATTGCCAAATAATGGACTTAAAATCAATCCGGTGAATGTTTGCCTTATAAAACATGTGACAAGTATACCCTGCCCTTCCTGTGGGACAACCCGTTCGGTCATCTCTCTCACAAAAGGACATTTCATAGAGGCGTTTAAGATGAATCCCTTTGGATATGTCATTTTGCTCATCATGTTTTTGACACCTTTGTGGATAGCAATAGATATTGCCACAAAACAAAAGACATTATTTGTTTTTTATCAGAAAATGGAAAATCATTTAAGAAGACCATCATTTGCAATACCTCTAATATTGCTTGTCATTATTAACTGGATCTGGAATATCACAAAAGGATTATGATAAACGTCGTAAAATTCAATTATACCCCGGGAGAGCATGAATCCGAAAAGGCATCCAATAGTTATTTGATGTCTTTAGTAGCGCTCATCGCCGGGTTGCCTTTGCCGATTATCAATCTGATAGCGACCCTCATCTTTTATATAGGAAATCGGAAAGGGACCTTCTTTGTGCGATGGCATTGCACACAGGCATTGTTATCACAAATATCTCTTTTGATCATAAATAGCGTGGGCTTTTGGTGGACAATATCCATCCTGTTTTCAGGTGAAATCATTACCGGAAAATATATTGCCTATATCCTGACAGTGATCCTATTTAATTTAATTGAGTTCGTTGCAACGATCTACACAGCTATTAAAACCCGGAAAGGAATCCATGTAGAATGGTGGTTTTATGGAAATCTGACACATTTAATTTGCAAACCAACATCATGAAAAAAGCAATCATTCAGGGGCTGATCATTGTTGCTTTATTTTTCGCAACATTGTTTTCCCTCAGTCAAATAGATTGGGTATCCGTTTTCAGAATTCAAAAAGTTACTGATAAGACCGAAGAAAAACTGGGAGAGATTTTTTGGGGGATTTTTCAAAAAACAGAAAAAGAAAATAAGGATCCTTTTGTAGTCAATTCAATAGATAGTATCGTTACAAAAATTTGTAGGGCGAACAAAATCAACAGGGAAAAAATAAAGGTTCATATTCTGGAAAAGGATTTTATTAACGCATTTGCTCTTCCCAACGGCCACCTGGTAATTTACAGCGGGCTAATTTTAAATTCTGAAAATCCGGATGAATTAAGTGGCGTTATCTGCCATGAAATAGCCCATATAGAAATGAATCATGTGAGCAAAAAACTTGTCAAGGAAATTGGGCTTTCTACATTAATTTCAATGACAACTGGCAATGCCGGCTCTGAAGCGATTAAGCAAGCTGCCAAAGTACTCTCTTCCACAGCATTTGACCGAAGCCTGGAAAAAGAAGCGGATATAAAAGCAGTCGATTACCTGGTAAAGGCTAAAATAAATCCGGAACCCTTTGGTGATTTTTTATATAAACTTTCTGATACAGAAAATGAGGCGACAAAATATCTCACCTGGATAAGTACGCATCCTGATTCCAAAGAAAGAGCCGAGTATATTATAGAATACAGCAGGGATAAGAAAGCAAATTATCAATCAGTTTTGTCAAATGATTCATGGGAGAAATTGAGAGAGAAATTAATTAAATGAGAAGAGTTTTTAAACCTGCTTTAGTCAAATAAAATCGGCTCAATTTCAGCGCTCCATCTTTCCTGTTTATTAATAATTACCTGCATTTTTAAATCCTTTGTATTTCCTTTCAGAAAGTATTTCTTTGTTTTATTTCTCATATATGTGAATTAGGAGAGAGTTGTTTTTTTTATATTTGTGAAGGAAACAGATCTTTCAAATTATTGCTCTTATATCAAATAGCCCATGAAATCACACCGGTTAGAAGCATTCAGTGATGGCGTTCTCGCGATCATTATTACCATTATGGTCCTGGAATTTCATGTGCCGGAGGGCACTTCATTTTATGCACTTCTCATTTTAGTCCCGAAGGTGATTTCTTATACTCTGAGTTTTATTTATTTGGGTATTTACTGGAATAGTCATCATCATATTTTCCAGATCATAGAAAAAGTAAATGGAAAAATTCTTTGGGCGAATCTCAATTTGCTATTCTGGCTTTCATTATTACCTTTTGCAACTGCCTGGATGGGCGAAAACAGATTTGAGAAACATCCGGTAGCCCTGTATGGGGCAGTTTTGTTTATGGCGGCTGTCTCGTTTCGTATTCTTGAAATTGCGGCTATTTCTTTGGAAGGGGAAGGCTCTAAAATTTATAAAGCACTCAAGGCAGGAATGAAGGAGAAATTGTCTACAGTGGGCTACCTGATCGGGATTGTTCTTGCGTTTTATTTTCCATATATCAGTTTGGGGATATTTTATGGGATCGCCTTATTTTGGGTTGTTCCGGATAAGAGAATTGAAAAAGAAGTGGAAAAAAAATCAGGATGAAATTGCAGCAGCTTTCGGATCAATGGTGAAAATTAGATCCTTTTATCAGGTCTAAATATTGATTTAAGATAGACACCTGAGCTTTATTTCCATTAGCGACCAGCGTTTTTCTACTTAGGGTTTTTTGTGCTACCTGATTGGCTAATTGCACTGTTTTTGGAAACACCCGTGCGCCGGGCATCTTTGGAATTTGAAGTGCTTTCTTTACCTCTTCATCCAGTAAAAATTCTGCGCTGCTTATATGGATATATCTTAAAAGTTTTCTTTGAAAGGTGTATTTTAAAATAGGATTTTCTAAAGATTCCTGTACCAGTGTTTGCGCCAGCATCACCGAGTCCTCATCCGCAGGAGGCTGTATCGATGTCCATAAATAAAATCGTTCGACTGCTTCTTTCTTATTATCCGGAAGGATTTCCGGAGGAATTCCCAGTAGGTAACCAATATATTTCCATAAATGAAAAACGCCCAACTCCTCTTCTTTGGAAATGTCCATACCCAGTTTGTATAAACCATGTAAATACACCAGGCTAAATCCATTGGAAGTTGCCGTCATATCCCACAAATTAAGTGGTTCTCCCATTGTTTCATTATCCCAGCCTGTATAATGTTGCTTTAATTTCAACCGGGCATATGAATGAATCAGGCGTGTTTTAACGGCGTATTCATATCCTTTCCGATGAATCTTCATTGCGTCATACCTGGAAACATTTATCCAAAAATCCAGGGTTTCGGAAAGTCGCTTCATGGCACCTTTTTTTAAGGCACCTGTAAATACTAACGGTTTATTAAGATAGGCATAATAGTAACCACCTAAGAGCGTGTAGTCTCTGAGTGAAATAAACGCACTCAATCCACTTCTCATACAATTCTCCGCCCCAAGCTGCAATAACTTTTGGTTAATCCATGCTGGCAGTGTTTCAGAATATTCAATGAGTTTGCACACCGAATCCGGTACCACTGCATGTTGAGGAATTCCCGTTCGCAGATAACTTTCCATTTCTTTACTTGCTTCCGCATAAGGTTTGATTGCATAAAATTCATTGACTACCTGATCTCCCAATTCATCTGCTTTGTGGTAAAGCGGTGCATATTGATCAAAATCTTTCAAGCTGACTTCTGCCCCACTCCATTCAATCATCTTTTTTCCATTGCCATTTTCCCAGTAATTCTTAAAATGAATCGCATCCTGAAATCGCGGATGTAGCTGCTTCTTTTTCATATATAATAACAAATTTCTTTTGCAGGATCAATACGGGCGATTTCTGTACCAATTAATAGAATGGCTTTTTTTACAAGATTTCGACTGGAGGAATTTAAAAATACAGTTATGCTTAACAAAAAAATAAAAGGAAGGATGGTATTTTTGAACTGCTAAACTATAAAATAAATATTTATGAAAACAATCAAAATCAGTATGCTTGCCCTGGCATCATTCATGATGGCAACCTCCTGTAATACGCAATTTGAGGAGAAAACGGAAAACGTTCCGGAGACAGCAGTTACCAGTCCCGCACCGGATATGCACACCTCTCATACAGCCTTGGATTGGGATGGAACTTATGTTGGAATGCTACCCTGTGCCGACTGTGAGGGAATAGAAACAACCCTTGTTTTAAACAAAGATCTGACCTTTGAAAGGATATCCTTGTACAAAGGAAAGAAAGGAGGAAAATTTACTGATGCAGGAAGTTTCTCTTTTGATAGTACCGGAAATGTAGTTACTCTAATTATAGAAGAAGAAAATCCTTCTTATAAAGTAAAAGAAGGCAAAATAGTCTTACTGAACCAGTCAGGGGAAGAGAATACCGGAGAACTGGCGGAGTTTTATGTTTTAAAGAAGAAGTAAGAAGTATGATCAAATCCTATTTTGTACGACAGAATTTGAATTTTCTTGATTAATCCGGGTATAAAAGGTATCTTTTTTTCAAAATAAAAAAGATCTTTTATATACCCTAACTTTATACCATGCGCAATACTTTTTTACTATTCGTTATTCTCTTTTCTTTCCTATCAGCAAAATCCCAAACGATTGGATCCTTTGGAAGTCCAGGGGTATTTCAAAGAGAAAGTTTTTTAAATTCTATTCCGGTGCAGGATAACCTTTCGAATAAAAAATGGTTTATGAGTAAATACACGGGTATCTCTACCGGAATTACGTTTTATAATGGCGGGCGGGCTACATTTCTGGCAGCGCCTATGGGACTGCAATTAAACCGCAGATTAAATGATAATTTATATGCCTACGCCAATATAGCGGTGGCGCCGGCGATTACCAGATTAAATCCTGGTCTTCTCCATACAGGGATGAATAAACCTTTCGGTGTAAATTCATCAAATTCAAATTCTTTTCAGGTTAATCCCTCGGCATCCGTAGGACTCATGTATGTAAATGATGCGCAAACATTTTCTATTTCCGGAGGCTTCCGTGTAGAAAGAAGCAGCTATCAATTCCTCCCTTATTACCCTCCTGTTTTTCCAAAAAATCAGGGAGTGCAGCCGGCAAAATAAAATGAATGGGGTAAGCGCGAAATTAAAAAGGGACTAAAATTTCAAAGTGGAGTTCATATCTGAACCATATTTTTTGTATAAAGATGATTCATATGATCGACACTCAAAGTAATCAGGGGAAATCATTTATTTCATGATTCAAAATGAATATTCTGATTCATATTTTCTTCCTTATAAAGCTGCGGCATTTGAGGGTCAAATGAAAATCATAATGCAAATACTTCGTGAAAAATCTTGATAAGTTGGTTGTTTTCTTCCTTTGTTCTGGCAGCTACCCGTAAAAACTCACCTGATAATCCAATTTTATCGGAACAATTTCTTACATAAACTCCATATTTGGCAAGTAGAATATTCGTAATTTCTTCAGCAGTTTGACCATTAAGAACTTCAATTAAAACGAAATTTGCTCTTGTTGGATAGACTTTAATATTTTTAATTTCAGCTAATTCTAATATAAATAATTGGGAATCTCTAATGTATCTTTTTCGAACAATTTCATATTTTTCTAAAAAATCTTTTCTCGTGTAGAGCCTAAAAAAGTATTCAGCCAAACCATTAATATTCCAGAGATATCCATTCAATAATAAATTTTCAACTCTTTCCTTTTGCATAATGGCGTAACCACATCTTATCCCTGCAATACCAAAATCTTTTGACATGCTTTTTATTATTGTCAGGTTTTTTATATCTCTAATAAGAGGGACTATACTTTTAAGTTCAAGTTTTTTGTTTTCGTAAGCAAAATGTATAAAACTTTCATCAATAATAATATTTTCTACAAGGCTTTGCAGTTCGAAAATGATTTTTTTAAGGTTTCTGTAGCTGGTATAACCACCATCTGGATTGTTAGGATTAATTAAAATTATGGTGTTGGGTTTCTCCTGCTTTACAAATCGAATATAATCTGAAGGATCAAGCCTATAATTATCTTCTTTATGTAATTGATAAAATACAACTTGCGTTTCTGAAGTGACATATTCATAATAGGAAGAGAATGTAGGAATATTTACAATAACCTTGCCCTTTACAAATCTGTGAATGATAGCTTGAATAGCTTCAATTGCGCCATTAGAAACAAAAATACTATCAGGATCTTCATTCAAATGTTTTCCAATTAAACCTGCAATTACGTGATTTTGTGAAGGATAGAACTCTAATACTCTTTGAATTTCTTTAGTTTCAAGTAGCTCCTTATTAAAATATTTTAAGAACAAATCCGTTGCATAAGGATTTGAAAGAAAACATGCATCAATTTTCACTTTGAGTTCCGGGATTTCTTCAAGTATTGTGATAATACTTGGAGAATGAGTTCCGGATTTACTTTTTAAATCTTGTAGTTTTTCTACAATGTCTAAAAAAATCACTTCCTGAATTTGCTGTATTTCTTCCATTAGATAATCTTTTATTTATTCCTGTTATGTTACTGGAAACGGTATTTTAAATTATATACCCAACAAAATCTTTAGTAACTTTTGATTGAATTTGATGAAAAAGTTTTATAAATTCCTTGTCATAATTAACTCTTAAAGTTAACTTCTTTTTGAATGTTCCATAATCCATTTTTAATTTTTCCAAATCAACTTTTGGATTTGGCTGATAAGAGGGACTTACTTCCAAAAAAATGGGAACAGTAGATAAATCGTCATTTTGCCAGGCTATATCAAATGCGCCAGTGGTTAGATTAAGTTTTTTAAAAGTGTCAATGATAAATGATTTCCAATGAGTCGGAAAATTGACAAAATCGACCTGGCTGCCAAAACCCGTGGCGGTGGGCTTCCATTCATTAGATTTGTTGATACGCCAGTAATGCAAAACGATTTCATTCTTAACCATTATAACGCGCAAATCTCTCCTCATATTTATTAATTCCTGACATATAAAAGTGCTGTTTCGATTTAAAAAATCAGAATCAACCAGCCTTTTAAGTTCATCCTTTGATGAAATCTTATACACACCATTTGAGCTGCAAGAATGTTCTTCTTTAATTAAGTAAGGAAAAGGGAGATTGATGTTTGAAGCCTCTTCGAGTGTTTTACAGAGGATTGTTTTTGGCTCAGAAATACCCAATCTTGCAAATTCTTTATGCATAAAGGTTTTATTTTCCCAGTATCTGGCCTCATAGGAATTAGGAAAGACTTTATTTCCCTGCAGTTCTAATTTTTCTAACACATGGATAAAGCTAGAAACATAATCAGTAAAACCAAATTGATTGTAAACATTATCAAATGAACACAAAATTTTATGATTACTAAATTTTCCGATATTTCGTCCGATAAAAATCCGATGTTTTATCTTATTTTTTGATAGAGCGGTTATATATCCAAAATCCCGGATCGCTTTATCACTAAAAAGATATTTTAAAATATGAGCTGGATAAATCCATACTATAACTTCTTCATTGTTAAAGAGACTGGAGGTCTTAAAATTTGAATATTTAAATAAATAGAAGACTCTAATTATCTTTTTTATTACTTGCATTTCCTGAACCGATTTTTTTTAAAAATATAAATATATCACATGTTAGAAGTGTTTAAAACTGTCAGGTGTTTATAGGATATTAAATATTAATTCTTATGCTCTTTTTGAAGGTCAACGTTTTTAGTTTGATATATTAGAATTCCAAACTGAAATAATAGATTTTAAAGTAGAATGGGTTTTTTGAACAAATGAAAGTATTTATGGGTATAAACATTCAGCAATTTGTTAGAATTGTTAAATGATGCTTGTGGTCACCCTTCTTCTAACAGAATGATGCGATGAGTTATGATTTTACTAAAAAACGTTGATTTACCAGTCAGGGAAAGTGATTTGGAGAAAAAGAAAGATGATTGCTTTTCTTGTTATATTTTTTATACATATCCTACAATTAAATTACCTAATAAAAATACGAAATTATAATAAGAACACATTATTAAAGGCTGGGTATTAATAAATAAATTACTACTATAATTTCATTTTCATTTTTTGTTCATTTTTTTTTTTGGTGAATTACATTAAAAAGTGAACAACTATTTTGAAAAAAAGCTGCCGCCTGCCGCTTTGTTTCGTGAGCACAAAACATGCATTATTATAGCACGCGAAAAAACCTTATTGAATTTCAAGATTGTAAATTATAGCATACAAACACAGAGGGAATATTAGTATGAAATTGCAGGACTTATTTCTTTACTGCGACTATAAAATAAGGCTTCCCTTATTGAATTGTGAAGAAAATAAACAGCTATAATTAATTATTTAAAAGAATTGTCGGAAGGAGTTAATAAAAGTTTATTTATTTGTTTTTAGGTCCAATCAAGTTCATTTCATTTGGGAAAAACTTAAAAAAAATGGAAAGGAAACCCCTCAGGGAAGTTTTTTAAAATACACAGCGCAAGAATTTCAAAAAAAAAGCAGCAAATAAAAACATGAAATTCGGTAAAGGGATTCTCTTACCATAGAAATATTCAGCAAAAACCTTGCAGTAGTAGAGTTAGATTACATTCACTATAATCCTGTTAGTGGTAAATGGAATCTTGCCAAAGATTATTTGGACTATTATTATTCATCAGCAAAGTTTTATGAATCCGGTTTAGATAAATT
>JBDSBN010000051.1:0-9161 GCA_039921585.1 Ginsengibacter sp.
ATTTTACAATGACAGAATATACAAAGGACGAATTCATCAATACCTCGGGTGGTCCTTATTCTGTAAATGGAAATTTGATTATGGTGAAAAAGGAATTTGACACATATGATAAAGAACAGACCGGAACAGAAATGAAGATGGCTTTGCAATTAAAGATAATCAGCTCACTATTTCAGGTGATAACAGCTATGCGGGAACTTATACCCAGATTGATAACGGAAACGCTCCCCTTGCAGATGTCTGGAAAATAACCGGCCGCCAACAGGATGGGAAATTAGTAGAAATTCATCAGACGGGCCCGCGCAAAACACTTAAAATGCTTACCGGAAACAGATTTCAATGGTTTGCTATTAACCCGGAAACAAAACAGTTTTCCGGAACAGGGGGAGGTACGTATACATTTGAGAATGGAAAATACACAGAAAACATTCTTTTCTTTTCGAGGGATAATAGTCGTGTAGGATCGAAACTGGAATTTGATGGCAAGCTGGAAGATGGCAACTGGCACCACAGCGGATTAAGTAGTAAAGGCGAGAAGATTTATGAGGTGTGGGGGAAGTATTAATATTCTGCTACAGAATCAAATATAATTTGCAATCTGCAAGTTTTAATAATTCAAATCCGGAAGAGAAATTTTGTTTGTCAAACTACTACATGCGACTAAAATAAATCAGGAGTAAAATAACAATTGCCACAATCAGAATGGGAACCCACTTAGGAAAAACAAAATTGGTTTTGTCGCGGTTAATATTCGCCTCATGGATTTTTACTTCGTCCTCCTTAATAGGGATAACAGGATGAGTTAGATCAGGAATAATATAGCCGGCAGGAGTAAGCCGCTGAATATCCTCTTCGTATCCGGATAAGAAAATGCCATTCTCTCCCAAAACCAAATTATCCCGCTGCACGCCTTCTCCTATTTTACCCATCATCACAGGCAATATTAACATGATTAAAGACGATACAGATGTGGGTCGCAAACCGGAATAAGCGGCAATATGCCGGGCTACTTCGTGCTCATTGCTTCCAAAAATATCATGCGGCAGATTACTTCCCACTTCGTTATTCTGAAGTTTGGCCACATCCGGTACTCTTGGATAATAAAGGGCAGCATCTTTTGTAAGGGCGTACATTTTTGTGGAATCTTTCTCTGATTTTTGCACAATTGCCGCCAGGGAGGTGGGTATAATAGCAGAAACCGCTTTTGCTATTCCGGGATTTGGTTCATCCAGATTATTGGATAAAACGGAAATAAATTCTACAGTAAAATAGTTTTTAATGTCGTCCGGTATAGTATGTGTCATGATAAATGGAGTTAATTAGTTATTCATCCTCAAAAACTAATCCAACCGTAAAACCAGGACGGCTATACGTATTTTATTACGAAGAAAGAGAAGAACCGCATCCTCTCTCTGAATCAAAAATTCTGGCGAATGGAATTGATTACCCCGAGTAAGTATTATTATGAGGCGAGTGCGAATAGTTTTCGACCACTTTCACTTCCGCAACGGGGCTAAATAAATACATTCTGCCATTCCCGATATCCTTACATAAATATCTTTTACGAACTTTTTCAACCTTTTGAAATAAACGGCCGCCCCGGATAACAAAATATGTTTCATCCGGCAAATCTTCTACTAAGAAAACTCCCGGAACCGGCGGATCATATCGTCGCAAAACTCTCAACAAAGAATCTTCCGCACAGGAAGAAGCAGCCGGATTTTTGAGTGTCTGTAATAATTCATTTTTAATATCCTCCGGAAAAATTCCGCGGGTAACGAAATCATGCAGGATCAAACCATACTCCCGCTTCCACTCTGCACCATGGGAAAGTATTTTGGCGCCATATTTTTCAAAAGCTACCAAATGGCCCAGCTCGTGTAATAAAGTAATCAGGAAAGAATACTTATTAAGATTGCCATTTACACTAATGCGGTGATTTTTATTACTGTGACGGCTTTTATAATTGCCTAACACCGTTTTTCTTGCACGGGATATCGTAAAATGTACTTTATAAAAAAGAAGATACTCTTCCACTTTATCAAAGGATCCCTCAGGCAAGTAATCTTTCAGTAATTTAAAAGGAGATTCTATTTTAGCCATCTGTTTTCTTTCGAACAATTTTCATAATTTGTTTCACTTCAATAGCAGTAAATACAAAATATAAAGCCATACCAATAAACAAGGCCGGCTTATTTACCTCCCCACCCAACATGGTCAGATAAACGATCACTGCACCAACAATTAAAAACATTTTCATGAGAAGAGATGTATAAATCCCTGTCAAAAACCCACTTAAATTAGTAGATTTTGCCCCTTTTCCCTGAATAAACAGTCCTGCAATGCTTAGAGTAAATAGTACAAAATTTGCTCCCAGCACAAAATCGGTATTAACACCTTTATTTACCAGAAAGGTTTTAAAAATAACTACTAATAAAAAGACAACTAAAACTACTATAAAAAGCGGAAGATATAAAGTCGATGTTTTTTTCATATATTTTCTAATTTTACCCGTTAGCCCCTGCTCTTATATCCGACGGTATTGTTTTTTTTTTAAATTTGAAATGGTTTATTATTTTTTAAAACCGGTCAAAAATAAGTAGAAATAATTGGTTGAAAAGTGAATGATTTTATAAGGTGAAATGGTTGTGGTTACTAACAGGCATCTCTTACAGATAAGTTAGATTTAGTTTTGATTTAGTAAAGTCGCTCAGTTTAAATCCACATGCTAACTTTCATTTCCTTCCGGTATCCACAACGACCTTGATAATCACTCCAATAATAATTATCAGTGGTGTTAACCAAACAAAAAGCGGAAATTCAATCTTCAGCCATTTATCCAGCTTTGAACCTGCGTATAAAGCCAAACCAATCCCTACCAGGAATTGCATCCCAAGGCCTGCATATCTCATTAATTGTTTGTTAGCTTCTCGCTTCTTATCAGACATTGTCTATTCAATATTAAAAATCATCGTCTTCTTCGGGTTGATTTAGAACTGACCGGAGCTTTATTGGAGTTCTGTATATCAAGTGTTGTCGTATCCAATGGAAACACATCTCCTTTCAATACTCTCTCTATTTCATCCACGTATTGTTGCTTTATTTCAAGAGCATGTTCAATAGAATCCGCTCGTATTTTGAGCACTTCATATTCCTTTGTCTTTCCAGCTACTCCATATCCGGGAATATAATATTTCAAAGGAGTAAATGCAATGAGCCCAATACTCATTCCTACTAATACTACAAACAGAATACTCATTGTCACATACACGATCCATCTATTCAGTTTAAATGCAACTACCTCCTCATATGTATCTTCATTGATAATGACTAACCTGTAAAAGTTTCTCATTCTCTTGAGAGGTGTATTTCGCTGAGGGGTGGCCATGTTCTCTTTTTATGTTGTTAAAAATAATGCATGCTGTTTATAAATTAGCATATTACCTTAAAATAACCGTATTTTTAAAATAATTTCGCTAAAATAAAGTTCTATTGATTAAGAGAACTTTATCTTATGTTATTTGTATAAAAATCAATATTCATGAACCTTCGGATTTTAAAATTCCTTTTAATTTTATTGGCATTTGGCTTCACCACTCCGCAGGTTTATGCTCAGTTGGGAAAAATTACTTTTGACCTGGAAAAAGACAAACCAGAGAAGTTCAAAAGCAAAACTCTCCGGTCTGAGAGAACAGGCGAAAAAAAGTTCAATGTACCGCGGCGTTTTATTCAAAACACGACGAGCCATTATAACTATTATTTTAATGCCAACAATAAAATAAATGCTGTTATTGAAAGAGCGCGAATCAGTCATAAAGATGATTATTCCAAATTAATTCCTTATTACAGTTTTGATCTGAAACAAACGGCGGCGCAGGCTTCTGAACTTGATTCTGTTATATTAAAATCCACTGCCGGAATATTACTTCATGATTTAAGAAGTGATTGGGTGGATAATTTTTATCTATTGATAGGGAAAGCCTATTTTTTGCGAAAGGATTTTGATTCCGCCGGAATGACCTTTCAATTTATTAATTTCAATCTCTTTCCAAGAAAAAAGAAAGGCGACGATGATCAGCAAATTGTGGGAACTACCGGGTTTTCAAGCACGAATAGTTTAAGCATAAGCAGTAAAGAGAACAGAAATTTACTCAAAAAGGCTTTTTCTCAACCACCAAGCCGGAATGATGCCTTAGTTTGGCAAATCCGGACTTTGATTGAAATGGAAAATTACGGTGAGGCGGCAGGATTAATCAATACACTTAAAAATGATGAAAATTTTCCTGGTCGGTTAAATGCTTATCTGGAAGAAATGGAAGGCTACTGGTTTTATAAACAACAGATGTACGATAGTGCCATTTCCCATATAGAAAAAGCATTGCCAAATGCCCTTGACAATGCAGATAAAGCCAGAAGAGAGTTTCTGCTGGCGCAATTATATGAAATAACAGGAGATCAAAGTATGGCCTCCGACTATTATGACAAAGCCATCCGTCATACCACAGATCCATTAATGGATATTTACGGGAATCTCAACAAAGCAAAAATGCTTAAGAGTAAAGATCCGCAGGAAATTGTGCATAGTGTCAATCGACTTTTGCGTATGGCACGGAAGAACAAATTCGATGCTTATCGGGATATCATTTATTTCTCTGCAGCACAACTTGCCATGGAAATTCCGGATAGTACAGCAGCAATGGCATTTTTCGGAAAGAGTATTTCCTTTAATGAAAATAACACATCCTACAGAAACCGGGCTTTTTTGAATCTGGCAGAGATGAGTTATGAAAAGAAAGATTATAAAAACGCCTATAATTTTTACGACAGTCTGAGACTGCCCGATTCCACACTTGGAGACATAGCTGCTATTAATGAAAAAAAGGCCGCGCTGGTGCATATTGTCCGCCATATAAAAATCATCGAGCGGCAGGATAGTCTTCAGGCATTGGCGGCACTTTCACCGGCAGACAGAGATGCTTATTTGAAAAAATTATCCAGGAGTTTAAAAAAGCAAAGAGGCGTTTCTGAAGAAGATGAATATGTCAATTCCTCCAGTGCGTTTTTTGATTCTAAAAACAGATCCTCTGATATTTTTGGAAATAATGATGCGAAAGGCGAATGGTATTTTTATAATAATTCCCTGAAAGCAAAAGGGTTAAATGAATTTAAAAAAACCTGGGGCAAAAGAGACAATATTGATAACTGGAGGAGATTATCTTCAGATAGAAACGCACCTATAACCAGTAATAAAAACCAGCAAAATATTACTCCTGATCAATTAGCTACGGGCGATATCGACCCTTTATCTCCGGCTAATATGAATAAAGCTGCCGGAATGGATGGTGAGGGAAAAGAAGAGTCTGATATTCAGCAGGATATTTCCGTTTCCGGCCTGGCGGCAAACATTCCGTTAACACAGGAAGCAATGGATGTTTCCAATAAGAAAATTGCGACCTCTTTATTTCAATTGGGTAAGAATTACCAGGTTTTGCTGGAAGATTTTCATGCAGCCATTGACCGATATGAATATTCACTGGAGCGCTTTCCGGATAGTTTATACAATGGTGAAATTTATATGAATTTATTCTATTGCTATAATAAATTAGGCAATACTGCTAAAGCAAATCATTATAAAAATCTCTTGCTAAAAACGCATTCCGATTCCCGCTTTGCGGATTATGTATTAAATCCGGAGAAGTTTGATCCATCTAGAAAAGACGAAACCGGAACAAAAATATACCAGGAAATATACAACCTGTTTATTGAAGGAGATTTCAAAAAAGCTTTGGAACAAAAGAAGGCTGCAGATAATTTGTATGGATTAAGTTTCTGGAGTCCTCAATTATTATATATAGAATCCGTTTACTACATTAATAATCGGGAGGATAGTACTGCTATCAGCATTCTGAATCAGTTGATGACACAGTACCCTGCTTCTCCCATGAGTGATAAAGCTGCGACGATGATCAATGTTCTAAACAGACGGGACAGTATAGAAAGCTACCTGACCAATTTAGAAATTGAGAGAATCAAACCGGGAGAAAAAATATCCGTATTTGATGATACAAAAGTGGTGAGAAAAACCCAGGATCCGGGTATCATTGTACCAGAAAAAACAATCGTAAAGCAAATTGAAAATCCGAAAGCGGTGGAGATTAGTCAGGATAAAAAATTACCCCCACCTGTGGTGAAATCCGGTTATTCTTTTGATGCAAACAGCAATCAAAATGTAGTAATGATTTTAACAAAGGTAGATCCGGTGTACAATTCAGAAGCAAGAAATGCTTTTATCCGGTATAATGCACAAAAACATTACCGACTGGATTTGAAAGTTACCCGTGACACCCTCGACAATGAGAGAGCCCTTCTCGTTTTCACAGAATTTCCAAGTGCGGAAGAAGCGCTCAAATACCTGGATCAGCTCAGAAAAGATGTACGTACACAGCTTTCCTGGCTACCTGCTGAAAAGTATTCATTCATGATCATTTCAGAAGAAAATCTTGAAATATTAAAAAACAATAAAAACCTGCAGGATTATATAGATTTGCTGAAAAACAGATATCCTGAAAAGTTTTAAATAAAAGTGTAATTTTTCAAAAACAGCACTTTTAAAGTATATAAAATGGCAACTCAAAATAAAAAGAAAAAAGCTCAAAAAAGCGTCAATCCAAGTGTAAGGATCTTGTGGACAATGGTTTTTATCGGATTTCTCCTGTTTAACATAGTTCTATGGGCTGCGTATTTCGGAGTATTTGGTAAACTTCCATCCTTGCAGGAATTAGAAAATCCACAAGCCAATCTTGCTTCTGAAATTTATGCAAATGACGGAGCAACCCTAATGGGTAAAATTTATGCTGAAAACCGTGTTTCAGTTGATTATAAAGATATCGCGCCTTCTGTGATTGATGCTCTTATAGCTACAGAAGATGAGCGTTTTTATACACATTCAGGTATCGATGCACGCGGCCTTGCCCGGGCCATTTACGGATTAGGAAAAGATGGCGGAGGTAGTACCATCACTCAACAGTTGGCCAAAAATATTTTGAATCAGGGAAAAGGCTCCATGATGAGAAGGGGAATTGATAAAATCAAAGAATGGATTGTTGCCCTCAAACTTGAAAGAAACTTTACTAAGCAGGAGATTATCGCCTTATATCTTAACCGTGTATCCTGGTTAAACGTATACGGTATACGAAATGCTTCCAGAGTATATTTTCAAAAAGAGCCAAATGAATTAACGATTGATGAATCCGCTCTTTTAATTGGAATGTTGAAAGGTCCGGGACAATACGATCCGGTTCGGCGTCCGGAATCTGCCCTAAGTAGAAGAAATGTGGTTTTGGATCAAATGGTGCGGAATGTTAAGATAGAATCTTCTGATGCAGAAAAGTTAAAGAAGAAACCTTTGGATATAAAATATAAAAAACTGGATGAAAATATGGGAATTGCCCCTTACTTCCGGAGTGTATTGGCTAAGAAATTAGATGAATGGTGCAAATCAAATAAAAATCCTAAGACCGGGAATTATTACGATCAGTATCGGGATGGATTAAAGATTTACACAACCATCGATCCTAAAATGCAATTATATGCAGAAGAAGCTGTGATCCAACATATGGCGAATATGCAAAAAACTTTCAACAGACAATTAAGTAAAAATGTATGGAAAGGACAAGAGGCAATTCTTAACCGGGCAATGAAAGAGAGTGAACGCTGGCGCTATATGAAGGAAAATGGAGCATCGGATGAAGCCATCCAGCAATCCTTTAATGTTCCGGTGAAAATGAAAGTGTTTGCCTGGAATGCAAAGCGTGAAACGGATACGACTATGACCCCGCTGGATTCAATAAAGTATTTCAAACAAATGATGCAGACAGGATTTGCAGCGATGGATCCGGTTTCAGGCGAAATAAAAGCGTGGGTAGGTGGTATTGATTTTAAGTGGTTTAAATTTGACCACGTAACCACTATAAGGCAGGTAGGCTCTACATTTAAGCCAATTTTATACACCCTTGCTCTAACAGATGCCGGTCTTACACCGGATAGCTATTTAGGCGGTCGCACGATCACTCTTGCAAACAAAACGATCTCCGGTGGAGGTGGCACCATGGCCTATTGCCTGGCAAAATCAATTAACGTAGCCGCATACGATCTGATGGAAAGAATTGGAGCTAAAAAAACAGTTGAATTTGCCCATAGCGTAGGTATTAAAAGTAAAATACCAGAGGTACCTTCCATTGCATTAGGCTCCGCAGATATACAATTGATCGAAATGCTTCGTGCGTATACTATGTTTCCAAACAGAGGATTTAGCACAGAACCAATATTCCTTAGTCGTATAGAAGATAAAAACGGGAATGTATTAGAAACATTTCAGGCGGAAACCAAACAAGTGATTAGCGAAGCAGATGCTTATGCTATGGTGCGGATGATGCAGGGAGTGATTGATTTTGGTACTGCAGGTTCCATGCGTTGGAAATACGGAATTAATAGTATCATGGGTGGAAAAACAGGTACAACGAACCTGAATACGGATGGTTGGTTTATTGGTTTTACTCCGCAATTACTTGCCGGTGTTTGGGTAGGAAATGATGATCCTTTTCTTAGAATTGCCCAAACCGGAGGTGGTAATCAGATGGCTATGCCGGAGTTTGCCTATTTTTTAAAGAAAGTATATGAGGATAAATCTCTGGGAATAGATCCGAAAGCAGATTTTGAAAAGCCTGCTGAGTTAAGGTCTGATCCAATTTATGCTGACCAAAACTTTTCGAATATTATTCGCCATGGTGTTGGAAATGAATTTTCAGATGATCAGGGAAATGGCGATGCAGATGATTATGGCGCGTCAAAAGGAGTACCGGTAGAATCTGAATTTGAAGATGTGCCTGTAGTAAAAGATAAACCAAAAAAACCTGGAGATAAAGGATTTATTGGTCCTGTTAATCCATTTGCAGAACCTAAAAAAGACACCATCAAAAAACCGACGGATAAAAAAGATCCTAAAAAACAAGGATCTGTCATAGAAATGCGGAATGCACCGAAACAGGTTAGCGATTATTAATGCATTTTCTGGTATAATACTGAAAAATGGTTGGTAAAATCCTTTGTAATATATAATGGGCAAGGGTTAGAAAGAAGTTTAGTGAAAGCCGTTTCACTAA
>JBDSBN010000052.1:0-8111 GCA_039921585.1 Ginsengibacter sp.
GATTATTAAATCAAAAAATGGAAAGAGGCCGAAAGTAATTCTCGATAACAATTATGAAAGTTATTGGACAACAAAAGGAAAAGACACATCGGCGATTATTGAATTAAAACTTTTAAATACGAGTGCCTTCAACGTATTGATGTTGCAGGAAAATATTTCAGTCGGACAACGGATCGAGGAATTTGAATTAGAATATTGGAATGGAAATAAATGGGAAATTGGAGCAAAAGGCACCACCGTCGGCTATAAAAGATTGCTTCCATTTCCAACGGTAACAACGGATAAAGTTCGGATAAAAATAATTTCCTCCAGGTTGAATCCGACAATTTCAGAGCTGGGATTATATTATCAAAATAAATAAAACATGAAAAGATTTTGTTTTGCTTTGGACCTTGTAAACGATGAAGGCCTAATTGCTGAATATGAAAAATATCATCAATCCATCTGGCCGGAAATTGCGGAAAGCATTCGCTCAGCCGGTATAAACCAACTAGAAATTTACCGTGTGGAAAACAGATTGTTTATGATCATGGAAACCGATGAAACCTTTTCTTTTGAAAAGAAAAATGAAATGGATGCGGCAAATGAAAAAGTGCAGGAGTGGGAAAAATTAATGTGGAAATATCAGCAGGCACTTCCTTCTGCAAAAAAAGGAGAAAAATGGATTCAGATGAAAAACATTTTTAAATTAATTGATACCGTATAAAACTAATTACAAATAAATATGGCACTACCTACAACTTTCAAAGCAGAATCAGAATCTTCGCAGAAGAATAAATACCTATTACCTCTTATACTAGTAACCAGTTTATTTTTCCTGTGGGGAATGGCTTATGGTCTGTTAGATGTGCTTAACAAACACTTCCAGGAAACATTAAACATCACAACCGCCCGCTCCACTTTATTACAAGCGGCCTATTTCGGTGCTTATTTTTTAATCGCTCTTCCGGCTGGTTTATTTATTACCAGGTTTGGTTATAAACGAGGAATCATTTTGGGTTTGCTTTTATATGCTTTAGGCTCCTTTCTATTTTATCCTGCTGCGCAAAATGCCAGTTTTAATTTTTTTCTGATCGCTTTGTTTATTTTGGCAGCCGGACTTACTTGTCTTGAAACAGCCGCCAATCCATATATCACTGTTTTAGGCAAGCCGGAAACTTCTGCCTTGAGATTGAATCTGGCTCAATGTTTTAACGGAGTTGGTTCTTTCCTAGGGCCTGTTATCGGTGCCAATTTATTTTTCAGTGAAAACAATTTAGATAATCTGGATTCCGTACAAATGGTTTACCTGATTATTGGTGTGGTGGTTATTTTGATCGCCGCCTTATTTATGAGAACGCCACTTCCTGAAATAGTTGAGAGCAAATTAGTATCCTCGAAAATTTTAGATCAAAAACCCTTATTTAGTCACAGCAACTTTACAGGAGCTATCATCGCTCAGTTTTTTTATGTAGCAGCTCAGGTGGGCATTGCAGCTTTGTTTATTAATTATTGCACCGCACCGGGTAACAATATCAATAATTCTAAAGCCGCCTATCTACTTGGAGTAGCTATGGTCCTTTTTACAATTGGTAGATTTGTAGGTACCGGATTAATGAAATTTATTTCTCCCAATAAACTACTCACTTTATTTGCCCTTGTAAATATTGCTTTGAGTGTCATTGTTATTTTAGGGTTTGGAATGATCTCTATTTACGCGTTAATGGTTATATTCTTTTTTGAATCCATTATGTTTCCAACCATCTTCGCCTTGGGTATTAAAGATTTAGGTCATCACACCAAGAAAGCATCTTCCTTTATAATAATGGCTATTGTAGGAGGAGCGTTGGTACCTGTGGTCATGGGTTTCTTAACGGATCATTATTCAATACATACCGCATATATTGTTCCATTGCTTTGTTTTGTAGTTGTTGCCTGGTATGGAATAACCGGATATAAAGTAAAGATTCCTGCTGATCCGATTCAATAGACGACTATTTAATCCACCAAAAAATGGACACATCTTATTAACTAAAAATATTAACACATAGTCCCATGTTCTCATTACAAAATAAAAAAGCAATCATAACCGGCGGCGGAAGCGGAATCGGACAGGCCATCAGTGTTCTATTTGCAAAACAAGGCGCTGAAGTACATATTGTTGAGCTTACAGAAGAAAGTGCATCACAAACAATGTCCATTATAGCAGAAAATGGGTCAAAAGCATTTGTCCACTCATGTGATGTCTCCAGTCAAAATTCAGTAAAGAATGTTTTCGAAAGTATTGGCCCGGTTAATATTTTAATCAATAATGCGGGCATTGCCCATATAGGCAAAGCAGACACAACCTCAGAAGAAGATTTTGATAAAGTGATGTTGGTAAATGTAAAAGGGGTGTATAATTGTATTTCTGCTGTGATACCACAATTTAGAAAAACAGGTGGTGGCACTATCGTAAATATGGCCTCCATTGCAGCATTGACCGGCCTTGCAGACCGATTTGTTTATAGTACTGCGAAAGGTGCGGTTTTAGCAATGACCATGAGTGTGGCCCGGGATTATATCGATGAAAATATCCGTTGTAATTCTGTTTCTCCTGCACGGGTTCACACACCTTTTGTAGATGGTTTTTTAAAAAATAATTACCCTGGAAAGGAAGAGGAAATGTTTGAAAAACTTTCCAAAAGCCAACCAATCGGACGCATGGCAAAACCCGAAGAGATTGCGGCGCTGGTTTTATACTTATCCTCCGATGAAGCAGGATTTATTACCGGGACAGATTACCCGATTGACGGAGGATTTTTGAATTTGCACGGGTAATGATTTCACCTGATTCTTAAACTTTTATTCTTACCATATAATACCTAAAATATGAAATTAATACGTTTCGGCGAAGCCGGCAAAGAAAAACCAGGAATTATTCTGGATGATAAATACTTTGATCTTTCAGGTTATATCAAAGATTATAACGAGTCATTTTTCGAAGAAAATGGACTTAAAAATTTAACTGATCTGATAAATGAAAAAAAGAATTCACTCCCTGAAATAAATAAAGACACTCGTCTTGGAAGTCCGATTGCGCGACCCTCAAAAATTGTATGTATTGGATTAAACTATGCTAGTCATGCCAGGGAAACCAATGCCACTCCTCCTTCAGAGCCGGTTATATTTATGAAGTCGACTACCTCCATTTGTGGACCATTTGATGATGTGATGCTTCCGAAAGATTCTGTAAAAACAGATTGGGAAGTAGAACTAGCGATCGTTATGGGCAAACGTGCCAGTTATGTTGAAGAATCAGAGGCCATGGATTATGTTGCCGGGTATTGCCTGCACAATGATGTGAGCGAAAGGGAATTTCAGCTGGAAAGAGGCGGCACCTGGGATAAAGGAAAAGGTTGTGATACATTTGCACCTTTAGGACCATGGTTAGTCACCAAGGATGAAATCAGCGATCCACACAATCTTCGTCTCTGGCTTAAGGTAAATGACAAAAAAATGCAGGACGGAAATACGTCTGATTTTATTTTTAATATCCCTCATATGGTTTCCTATGTGAGTAAATTTATGACACTACTTGCGGGAGATGTTATTTCAACGGGCACTCCTGCAGGTGTAGGTCTTGGATTTGATCCTCCTATTTATTTAAAAGCAGGTGATGCTATGGAATTGGGCATAGACGGACTAGGTACCGCGCGCCAAAAAGTTATTCATTTTGCTAAAAATCACATGTAATGATCAAAATTTTTAGAAATATTTTTTTCTTTACTCTTATTATGGGTACAAAAACTTCTTATGCTCAATCACACTATAAGCCGAGTCAGGAAGTTTTGCAAGCCAGAGAATGGTTTAGAAACGCAGGTTTTGGAATGTTTATCCACTGGGGTGCCTCCAGTATATTGGGCCATGGAGAATGGGTCATGAACAATCGCGATATAAAAGTAGAGGACTACCGCAGGTTGCAAAATATTTTTAATCCACAGGACTTCAACGCTAAGGAATGGGTTTCGCTGGCGAAGAATGCTGGTATGAAGTATATCACTTTCATAACCAGGCATCATGATAGTTTTAGTAATTGGGATACTAAACAATCAGATTGGAAAATCACCAATACTCCCTATGGGAAAGATGTTTTAAAAGAATTATCCGAGGAATGCAAACTTCAAGGTGTAAAACTCTTTCTCTATTACTCCACACTGGATTGGTTTCGCAGCGATTACCAATATGAAACAGGCAGAACAGGTCAAGGTACAGGAAGGACCGAAAAAAGTAATTGGCCTTCATACATCAATTTCATGAAAGCTCAATTAACATAATTACTGACTAATTATGGAGAAATAGAAGGGATATGGCTTGACGGGCATTGGGATCAGACAGCACCGGAAGGAGAAGAAGACCGTAGTTCCAAAGTAGATTGGCACTATGATGAAATTTATAAGCTCGTCCACGATCTTCAACCACATTGTCTCATTGGTAACAATCATCATTTAGATCCAATTCCTGGAGAAGATTTCCAAATGTTTGAAAGGGATCTTCCCGGAGAGAACAAATCAGGTTTGAGTTTTCAAAAAGCTTCCGATGTACTTCCACTGGAAACCTGCGAAACAATTAATGGCTCTTGGGGATTTAATATCACTGATACAAAATATAAATCCACTCAGCAACTCATCAGATTGCTTGTAGGAGCTGCCAGTTTGAATGCTAATTTGTTATTGAATATTGGGCCATTACCCGATGGAAGTATTCAAAAGGAATTTAAAACCAGATTAGATAGTATAGGAGGATGGATGAATCAAAACGGAGAGTCAATCTACCACACATCCGGCAATTCTCTGGACGAACAATCATGGGGTTTAATAACCGAAAAGAATGATGCAATTTATTTTCATATTTTTAGTGATTCAACCAATTTAATATCTATTGCTGATTTTCCATTTAAACCGGGAAAATTGGTTTTATTAAAAAGTGGAACTCCAATTAAATATCAGTATAAAAAAGGAGTATTAAATATTGACTTAAATGGTCTGGAAAGGGATCATTTAAATACCGTTTTAAAACTAAATATTAAGAGAAAATAATCATGCGAATTGATTCCCATCAACATTTCTGGCATTTTGATCCTATTAGAGATACCTGGATTACCAACGAAATGCAAATCCTTAAGAAGGATTATTTACCAAAAGACCTTTTACCGCTATTAAAAGAAAACAACCTCGATGGGTGCATCGCAGTTCAGGCAGACCAAACACTGGCTGAGACAGAATTTCTTTTGCGCCTTGCTGATGAAAATGAATTTATTAAGGCGGTTGTTGGTTGGGTTGATTTGCGTGCAGACAATATTGCAGACCAGTTAAAAACTTTTTCTTCTCATAAAAAACTGAAAGGATTTCGTCATATTGTTCAATCAGAATCCGACGAAAGATTTCTATTGAGAGATCCATTTTGTAACGGAATCTCTCTGCTCAAGAATTATGGATTTACCTATGATATTTTAGTATATCCACATCAATTAGAACAGGTTATCGATTTTATAGAAAAATTCCCTGATCAACCTTTTGTTTTGGACCACATGGGAAAACCCGATATTGAAAATAAAAAATCCTGGGATTGGGAAAATGCTTTAAAGGAAATTGCGTCACATGAAAATGTGTATTGTAAAATTTCCGGTTTAGTTACTGAAGCAGATATAAATGATTGGAATTTGAAGGATTTCAAATTATATATTGATTTCGTTTTAAAAAAATTTGGTACAGATAGAGTGATGTTTGGCAGTGACTGGCCTGTATGTTTACTAGGAGCAGATTTTAGGGAGGTGTGTGAAATTTTGGAAAGTAACACTTCCTATTTAACCAATGAAGAGAAGCAAAAGTTATGGGGTGGAAATGCAGCCACCTTTTATGGCTTGCATACATAACTTTCTGAAGCTAGTTTTTTATAATTCATCCTTCACCTTAAAAATACCTATTATGGATATGCAGTTAAAAGACAAAGTGATCATTGTAACCGGCGGTGCTAAAGGCATTGGGGAAGGCATCTGTAAAGTATTGGCCGGCGAGGGTGCAACAGTCGCGATCATAGGCAGAAATGAAGAAGATAATTTATCTGTAGTACAGGAAATCAATTCATTAGGTGGAAAAGGGTTTCAGACTGTTGGAGAACTCACTAGCCCGGAAGACTGCATCAGATCGATCGATAAAATCACTGAAAAATATGGCCGTATAGATGGCCTCGTCAATAATGCGGGTGTCAATGACGGGGTAAGTCTTGAAAAAGGTAATTACGAAGAATTTTTAAGTTCCCTTCATAAAAATCTAATCCATTATTATTTGATGGCGCACCATGCACTTCCCTGGTTGATTCAATCAAAAGGCTCTATTGTAAATATTGGTTCCAAAACCGCAGAAACCGGACAGGGTGGAACATCTGGTTATGCAGCTGCAAATGGAGGAAGGAATGCTCTTACCCGGGAATGGGCGGTAGAGTTACTAAAATATGGTATTCGGGTAAATGCGGTAATTGTGGCAGAAAGTTACACACCTCTATATAAAAGTTGGATCCAAACCTTACCCAATCCGGAGCAAAAACTAAAAGAAATCCAATCAAAAATTCCACTTGAAAACCGGATGACGACTACCGAAGAAATTGCAAACATGGTTGTCTTTCTTCTATCGCAAAGATCCAGTCATACTACCGGACAATTAATCCATGTAGATGGCGGTTACGTTCATTTGGACAGAGCCTTATAGTTGGCCCTGACAGCGGCATATCTCAAAGTAAAAATATAAAGGTTCTTTAAGCAATATTTATAAAAAGCTCCTTTCGTTTCTATTCGTAGTAAAAGCCATGTTCATCTGGGGAATTCTCTCTTTACATGTACAGTTTACTGAATCCAAATAAAATTCATTTCTCGCAGATTTGCGCGGATTTTAGACGCAGATTTTCTCAGATTAAGATCAGCGAACATCTGCGTGCCTTCGATCTGCTGTGATCTGCGAGAAACTAGTTGTTCTCCAATAGAGCTTGTAACTCTTCGCTTAGCAAATTTAAAAGGTAGTGTCCTAAAAAGTGTGTCTTTCGCCAAAAAAAACTGCAGTCTATAATACTATATTTGAGAACAAATTTTACCACAAATTTTCAACTCAAAAAAATACATAGACATGCAGTTATCAAAAGTACAAATTCAAGACGTTTTAAACAATTTGGTTAGTAAGGAAGGCGGATTAAATGAGCTTCTCAGTTTTACGTTAAATGCCCTTATGCTAGGAGAAAGGAATGTTTACTTAAGTGATCAAGGAGGTTATAATAAGGGTAATGGCTATCGCCTGGGAACAGCTTTTGGTCTTGGGCAGCAGATTGAACTTAGGATCCCCCGTGATCGTTTAAGCGCTTTTAAGCCAATGGCACTTTTGCTTTTAAGGGAGCAAGAAAGTTATTTAAGAGAAGTTTGTTTTGAGCTATACAGTAAAGGTTTGACAACCAAGCAAACCGGGGAGGTCATAGAAAAAATCTACGGTCATCATTATTCCGCTTCCACAGTTTCATTAATCAATAAGGAGTTTTACAGTCAAATGCAGCTTTGGCGTGAACGCCCTTTAGAAAGCCATTATAAGGTTGTTTATATTGATGCAATTCATCAAAAGATATGCAGAGAAACAATTTCTACAGAGGCTGTATATGTGATGCTGGGAGTAAGAGAGGATAACACGCGGGAAGTGGTAGGCCTTATAAATTTTCCCACAGAATCTGCTACAGGCTGGGAACAGGCATTAGCAGACCTGAGGGCCAGGGGCGTAAAAAGTATCGGTTTAATAGTAAGTGATGATCTCTCAGGTCTTGATGTAGCTGTAGGAAAAGTTTTTCGTACACCTCATCAAAAATGTGTGGTTCATTTAATCAGAAATGTCTTAGCACAAATTCATCCAAAACATAAACAAGCAGTAGCAGATAATTTTAAAGAGGTGTTTAATTTAAATCTTCAGGAAGATAACCATGAGAATGTAAAGGTAAGACTTAACAGATTTTGTGATCAGTGGGTAAAGCTCTACCCCTCACTAATTAAAAAACTGCAAAAAAAAGAGTTAGAGTATTATACCACTTACCTCCAATTTGACTTCCGGATAAGAAGAATGATT
>JBDSBN010000053.1:0-7325 GCA_039921585.1 Ginsengibacter sp.
CAAATGATCGATCTGTTCAAAAGATGTATTGGAAATGTTTCCGCCAAAGGAAAGATTATATTTCGATTCATTAAATCTATAATTAATCCCGGCAGTATTCGTGTTGTAAATGTAGTTATAATCATTACTTAAAGAGTCTGCGAGTTTGGTATACTTACCACCTCCATCTTTATCAAAACTTAATAATTCTTTGGTGCTGTTATTATTATCAAAAGAATAATTTAGTTCGATAAATGATTTTTTTGATAATGGTTCTGTATAGCTCACCCGCGTTCTGAGTACGTTGGAAAGATTGTTACTAATCTTGTTTTGATCCGTATTCTGTGTTTTGATCAATTGACCATCCGTATCAAAAAACCTGGATTCATTTAATAAATAACCATCACTTTTCGTTTCATTAAACCGCTGATTGAAGTTAATTGAAATCGTTCTCCCTGGCTTATTGAATCTTTTTCTCCAAAAAACACTGGTATTAAAAGATGCATTATTTGCGGAGGAAGAATTTTTTCTGTTGCTGGAATTCACCACCTGATTCTCCTGGCTTAATGCCTGAGATGTATAATCGTTCCGGCTTTCCTTGGTTCCTGCGAATCCACCTGCAGTAATTTTTAAGGAAGAAGAGGAGTCTAATTGAATTTCCAACCTTCCGTCCAGGGAATGTTGCATCTGGTCTGAATAAGCTGAAGATTCATTGCGCAAATAATAGACAGAGTCCGCTAATGTATTCTGACTGTACGTGTTGTCAGCACTACGAAGAGACAGTTTATTAAAAAGGTAATTCCCGCCGGAATTGAAGGCGTCATTTTTCCATTTATCTGAAAAATGAATTCCTCCTTTCATACTTTCCGGAAGACCCTGACCTCCAAAATTACCTGCTCCCATTCCACCTGAGCCACCACCATCATCGCCCCTGCCTCCCATAGTTATGGTTGTTCTTCCACCCCCTTGTATCATCATGCCTCCACCTTCACTGAAACCTAAATTTCCTGCATCGCCAGCATTCAAACCGGTTTCACTGGTATTGCCGGCCACCCCAAATACGGAGAATTTTCTTTTGGCTTTAAATGCGTTAATCATGGCGGTGGCATTATAATATTGATCTAATCCGCCGGCTGAAACTTTCCCGAAATATCCTTTTTTTGCGTTTTCTTTGAGTTTGAGATTAATGGTTTTCGTGACCTCCCCATCATCTATACCTGTAAAGACTGCCTGATCACTTTTTTTATCAAAAACCTGAACCTTGTCAATTGCATCCGCCCTTAAATTTCTAGTAGCAATCGTCGGATCATCGCTGAAAAATTCATCACCATCCACTAATACTTTTTGAATTTGCTTTCCCTGCGCAGTTATTTTTCCATCTTTATCAACGGTAATGCCCGGTAAGTTTTGAAGTAACTCTTCCACATTGGCATGTTCTCTCACTGCAAAACTATCAGCTGTGTATTCTGTAGTATCCCCTTTAATTCGGATGGCAGCCTGCTGAATGACAATTTCATCCAGTAAGGTCGCTTTTGGAGTCAGGTAAATTTGTTTCATATCCACATTGGCCTTGTCTTCTATTGTAAACAAGTCCACATAATCCGCATACTTTGGATAGGTTATCAGAAGGACATAATCTCCCGCGGGAATATTATCTATCCTAAAGCTGCCATCCTGTGCAGTTCGGGTATATTGGATTAATACAGAATCGCGCATATCCAATACCGATACGGATGCCTTCGCCGTTTTTTGGTGGATAGTACTATCATTGACGATTCCTTTTACGGAGGAGGTTTGGGCTGTCAAAAATGATGGCGCCACGACCACGAGCATCCCAAGAAAAAATAAATATTTAATCATTCTATTGTTTTATTTATAAGAGAGAACAGCCTTAGTTTGGATTGGAGACTCGAAAGTATTGTTATTCACGGTATTGTATTTACCGCTGTTCTTATTTATTAGTTCTTTAACAGGAATTATTTTGGAATGTGAAGTAAAGCTTTGGCATGGAACAATTTCAACCATTGAACAATTCAACAATTCCAACCATTCAACCATTGAACCATCGAACCATTCAACCATTCAACCATTCAACCATTGAACCATTGAACCATGGAACCCGCTAAATCATCACCGACCAAATCGCCAGAGCAGCATCAATCCCCCATTTGGAGAAAGTGGGAGCAATTGTTTGATATAGTTTTTTATTATCCACCTTGATCCCTTTTGTAGGTGGAGTAATGGATTTTGGATTGACTTCCGTTACTGAAACTTTTGTAGCGTACCAGGTAGTGTGCAATCTGTTTATAATGAGGCCTAATATCATTCCCGGCAATCCGTTAATACTTTCCGGGCCGCCGGTAACCATAATTTCATCTGTATAAAATGCAACAACAAAAACAGAGTCCATGATGATTGTGGTTGCTCGTCGGCAATTAAAACCTGCAATTTCTCTGAAATCATCTTTTATTTTCCAGGTGGCATTTCGAAGGCTATCCTCTATCAGGTAGGTTTTTTCGAAAATATTTTTTTGAGTAATAGATAATGCTTTGTCGAAATCAGAATAAACGATATTATCATTTGCAGGTGCAGCACCAATAAAAGCTACTTTAGAATTGGAAGGTCTTCCTGGCTTGTAAATGGAACGATTGTTTTCAAAATCAAAATTAAAATAGTCTGTTTTATATTCTGATGTTGACTGTTTCAGTTGCTCGGCAAATTCTCCTTTGAGCGTGGCCCAGATATTAATTCGTCTTTCAAATTCTATCTGGCCATGAGAAATAAACTGAGTCTGACAAAAGCTGATTTGACAAAAAAATAATCCGAAAACGAATAGTAGTGTTCTATGAAGCATATTAAAAATGAATTCTTTAATCTATTATTTTTTCAGTCGATATTACAATCTTATTGTTCCATCCTCCTTCTTCACTTTCCCACCTTTATTCATAATATTATAGGTTAGGCAGATAAGCCCATATCGTCTGAAGGTGAGAAACGTTTTTTCTTCCATATAAAATGGATTTATGTATCGGTCATACCCTTTATTCTGATCCAGAATATCGTTAATACTTAATCGTAAAGAGAGAAGGTCGTTCTTTAAAAGTTTCTTTTCGATATAAGCGTTTAATAATACGACATTGTTATTGATATCGTATTTATTTACTTTTTCTCTGAGATTAATATTAATATCTGTTCCAAATTCAAACTTTGCAGGCAATGTGAAACTGCCGCCGGTATTTAAATTATAATTTGTAAATCTGGTAGAAGAAGCGGCACTTATGGAGGAGGTGGAATTGTTGAAAGAAGGGATGAGTGTTGCATAAAGGTCATACTTCTCTTTCTTCGCCATTTTTGCATTTATACGAAAAAGAATATTTGTTATTCTGGTCACATTTCTTTCTCCATTAATAAAATTATTGTATTCAGAATAATTTAAGGAGGGACCAAATGCAAGTCGTAATGGTGTATTTGCGATTTTAATGCTATATCCACTGCCGAATGAGATCGCATACCCATTATCTGTATTCACTGGTTGATATACCCTTCTCCCCAGGGAATCTATATTGTAACTGGAGGTGATCATATTTGAGGTGTGAACAAGAAATGAGGACAAGATCAGGTATCGCTCATTCATGACCTGGAAATTTGAATAGGTCAGTTGAACAGTGCTTTTAAATTCCTGCCTTAGATCGGGATTTCCAATAATGATATTCAGCGGGTCATTATTATTTTTTAATGGCTGTAATTGATTAATTGTTGGCTGATTTGTTTTGCCGGAATATTTGATATTGAAATTGCTAAAGGAATTGAATTTATAATTAAAAACAGCTTGCGGGAATAAATTGATATAATCATATTTTCGGCTGGAGTTTTTTTCCAGATCGTGCTGATTGAACTCCGTATTTGAAATATTTCCACCAAAAGAATAATAGTATTTTTTCTCATTAAAACGGTAATTGATTCCGGCGCTGTGTGTGTTTATTTTATAATCAAAATCATTGCTCAGGCTATCCACCAAAACGGAGAATTTGGAGTTTAGATCTTTATTAAAACTGAGCGTTTGTGAATGACTGCTGTTATGGCTGAAAGAGTAATTTATTTCTAAAAATGATTTGGCAGAAAGAGGTTCCGTATAGGTGATTTTATTTCTTAAAACACTTTGCTTACTAAGGTTTTTCTTATGCTGATCTGTCGTGTCAGTTTTTAGGAGGATGTTTGTCTTGTCATAAAAAAAGGATTTGTTTTGTAAATATCCTTCCTGATCCGATTCGAAATAATTTGTCGATATATTCAGGCTAAAGGTTCTTCCTTGCTTTTTAAATTTTTTCCGATAAAGGGCAGATGCATTTAACGACAGATTATCCCCTGTACTATTTGTTTTTCTAATACTATTGTTGGTGCGTTGATTATTCTGAGCTAATGCTTCTGATTCAAAATGATCGTTTTTTTCAAAAATTCCGGCATATCCATTTGCCTCCAATTTTAAAGAGGAGGAAGAATCAATTATTGTTTCGAATATTCCGGATAAGGTATGTCTTCTGTTAAGTGAATTGTGGTCCACATTTTCGCGGTTAAAATAAACGGAATCTATTAAGGTGTTTTGGCGAAAAGAATTTTCCATTCTGTGCTCCTTCAATTTATTGAAGAGATAATTCCCATTTGTCTTCGTCGCATCTCCCTTCCATTTGTTGGAATAATTCAGACCTCCTTTAATACTTTCCGGAAGTCCTGCTCCGCTGTAATTTTGACTGCCCAGATCATCACCTCCATTTGAAGTGATAAACATGGCTCCGGATTCTTCATCAATCCGAATATTATTATTGTCAAATCCATAATTTGTGGATTCATCAAAGCTCAAACCAGTTTTTTCTGTCGTACTGGTAATGATAAATGCAGCTAATTTTCTGGATTGCTTAAATGAATTTATAAAGGCTTGTCCATTATAATATTCATTCAATGCCGCAGCCCCAATTTTACCGAAGTACCCATTTTTAGAAGCATCTTTCAATTCCAGATTAATGGTTTTTGTGGATTTTCCGTCATCTATACCTGTAAAAGCAGATTGATCACTTTTTTTATCAAATACCTGCACCTTATCTACTGCATCAGCTCTTAAGTTTCTGCTTGCAATGGTTGGGTCGTCGCCAAAAAACTCCTGCCCATCTACCAGTATTTTAGAAACTGTTTGCCCATGGGCAATAATTCGTCCATCTTTATCCACCTGTATACCAGGTAACTCTTTTAAAAGGTCTTCCACAGTAGCATTTGGTTTAACAAGAAAACTATCTGCTTTATATTCTGTTGTATCTCCTTTGATTCGAATAGCCGTTTGATTGATAATAATTTCTTTTAGAATAGTCGCTTTTTTAGAAAGGTAGATTTCTTTGAAATCGAGATTGGGAACAGTCCCTAATTTGAAGGGTTCAATGAAATCGGCATATTTCGGATAAGTGATCAGAAGTAAATAATTTCCGGGTTGGAGATCATTTATTTTAAACTTGCCCAAATGGTTACTTCTTGCAAATTTTGTAAGGGTGGAATCTTCTTGTTTGAGTATGGAGATTACTGCGTTTGTTTCATAGGTATTAGCAGAGGAATCTTTCAAACTTCCTACTATTGAAAAGTTTTGAGAAAAGCCTGACTGTATCATTCCATAGAAACACACAAAAAGAAGAAAAAACTTATAGGGCATAGTTTGGTACTGTGAGTTAATATAATAAGAAAACGATCTTGCAGCTAGCGTGTTAGACTGGTTCTTTTATTACATCTAAGGTAAACTTTATATCTGAAATATGTACATTTTACAAAAAAGAATTCAATAACTTTAAATCAATCATATTAATGTACAATTATGTCAAAAAAGAAAATTCCGTATGAAGAAATTCATTTTGTAGATACTACGAAGCCTGTTTGGAATTACTCTTTTTTTTCAAAGGAAGATATCACTAATTTTAAAAATGGCACTCATTATACTCTATATAAAAAGTTTGGCTCTCATGCTTTAACTGTTTTAAACAGGGAAGGATTTTATTTTTCTGTTTGGGCTCCCAATGCGGTTGAAGTTAGTGTCATTGGAGATTTTAATGAGTGGGATAATGCTGCCAATCCTCTTTTTGTCCGGTTGGATAAATCCGGAATCTGGGAAGGATTTATTCCGGATATAAAAGAATTTGAGAATTACAAGTATTATATAAAAGGTTTTGAAGGAGTTGAAATTAATAAGGGAGATCCTTATGCGTATCATTGGGAATTACGTCCCGGAACGTCTTCCAAAACAAAAAAACTTCAATTCGAGTGGGAGGATGATCAATGGATGAAAAACCGCCATCAACACAACTCCCTGGATGCTCCCTGGAGTATCTATGAAGTGCATCTTGCCAGTTGGATGAAACCGGATCCTTCTGTACCGGAATCCATGAACAGCTACAAGGAATTTATCAAGCGACTGGTTCCTTATGTGAAAGAAATGGCCTTTACCCATGTGGAATTAATGCCGGTGATGGAATATCCTTATGATGCGAGCTGGGGGTATCAGGGCACCGGATATTTTGCACCTACATCCCGGTTTGGTATACCTGAAGAATTTATGTTATTGGTAGAGGCATTCCATAAAGAAAATATTGGTGTTATTCTGGATTGGGTGCCATCGCATTTTCCGAATGATGCGCATGGTTTGTACATGTTTGATGGCACGCATACCTATGAATATGCAGATAGGCGAAAAGGGTTTCATCCGGATTGGAACTCTTATATTTTTAATTATGAGCGGGGAGAAGTGCGTTCTTTTTTAATCAGTAATGCACGATATTGGTTCGATAAATATCATATAGATGGAATGAGAGTTGATGCTGTCAGTTCTTTATTGCGCCTGGATTATTCCAGGGAAGAAGGGGAATGGGAACCAAATATTTTTGGAGGAAATGGAAATCTTGAAGCGATCTCTTTTCTGAAGAATCTGAATGAGATGGTGTATAGAGATTTTCCGGATGTACAGATGATTGCGGAAGAATCTACAGACTGGCCAAAAGTGACGGATCTGACAGTTAGTGATGGACTTGGATTTGGAATGAAATGGATGATGTGGTGGATGCATGATACGTTGGAGTATTTCGAAATGGATCCTGTATTCAGAAAAGATCATCAGAATAAGTTTTCATTTAGCATGGCCTATTTTTTTGATGAAAACTTCATGCTTCCTTTAAGTCATGATGAAGTGGTACACGGAAAATCGCCCATGATTTATAAAATGCCCGGAGATGAGTGGCAGAAATTTGCAAATCTTCGGGTGCTGTATACATATATGTACACGCATCCGGGCGCCAAATTGCTATTTATGGGGAATGAAT
>JBDSBN010000054.1:0-9254 GCA_039921585.1 Ginsengibacter sp.
TGCTCAAAATAAGAGGAGCTATGCCAAATGTAGAAAGTGTATTAGCCTTGTTAAGCAAGGTTTCTATTGATAGAGAAAATAATTTATTTAATTACCCAATTAATAATTTTAAGTTTGAATCTAAATTGAATAAAATGCAGGATTGTAAGAAATCATAAATCAGAATTTCTTACCATCCTGCAATCTCAAATATAGTATCACAGACTGCAGGCCAACGCGCATGAAAGACACACTTTATTCAACCGTACCATTTAAAATCAATCAATTTATTTATAAAAACCAGCAATTTTTGATCACTTTGTAAAAAAAAAGAGGAGACATGCTTAAAGCTTATCTCCTCTTTGTATTTTTTAAATCAGGTTAATTATCTATCTGTCAGGATTGGTTAATGTTACCGGTTGTAACCTGTAAGCATTTACCTTTCTTCCATTCTGCTCAGCTGGAGTCCAGTTAGGACCTCTTCTGATAGCATTTACGGCTACCTGGGCTAATTTAGTCCCTTTCATTGTAGTAGCTTCTACTTCACTAACCTTACCTGTTCTGTCCACAATAAATTTCACAATAACAGTTCCATAATCTCCTTCTCCGAATTCATCAATCTCATTTGAGATTGCTCTTTGAACATATTGCGCCCATCTTTGTGGTCCGCCAGGGAATTGAGCTTCGATTTCAACTTTTGTAAAAACCTTATCCGGATCTTCTTTTTTCTCTACAGGTGCTGCTAACATTTGCGTTCCTATTTCTTCGGAAGGCGGTGCAATAATCCCTATATCTTTCGTTCCTTCAACAGTTTTTACGTCAATTTTCGCCGCTTCAATTTCCTTCACTTCTGGTGGTGGCTTCAGTACTTCTTCATCTTTAGCCACTTTTGGTGGAGTAAATTGTACTGTTGCTACCGGTGGTGGAGGTGGCGCCGATGGTGGCGGTGGTGGCGGTGGCGGTGGCGGTTCATCTGGTTGTATTTGTTGCAATACTGTTTCATTGACAGTCATCTCTATTGGTACTTCTACGGGCTTCATTTTATTAGCTATAGCCGAAACCACTATGAAGAGAACTATCAAGGAAAACGTCAAAATGAGCGCCAGTGTGATTCTCTTATTATACGTTCGACGTAATTCATAGGCTCCATATTCCTTATTTTTACCTTCGAAGATAATATCAAGAATGTCTGATTTTAATATTTGATTAGCTTCCATGATACATTTTTTAAATTAGATTCATTTTTGGAAAAATTCCATAATCCTACATACCTGCAGCCCTTTCGGTTTGCTGAATCATATCATATTCCTGCGGAGAAGGATCTACCATTGCATATTTCTGAATGTCATTAATATTCATTTCATCCAGAATATCAACCGCATTTTTATAGGTAGCATCTTTGTCAGGTTTGATGATAATAAACAGATCTTCTGCTGATGTTGTCCTCTTTTTATTCAGGATAATATCTCTTACCTGTTTATAGGTAGTCGTTTGCATACTAGCAGGATCCATTCCAAAGTAGTAATAGATTACATTTCCTTTTCCAAGCATTAGAGTTAGAGATCCCGACTCTTTTACTTTTGTTTCTTCTTCCTTATTCTGAGTGTCTTTAGGCATATTTAGATTTAATGCCGTAGGTTGACTCATAGTGGTACTAAAGATAAAGAACGTAATCAGCAGAAACCCAAGATCCACCATTGGTGTCAGATCCACACGTGTCGACTGCTTTTTACTTTTTTTAACTCCAGGCCCTTTCTTGTGACCACTCTTAACTTCCATTTCTGCCATGATCGTTCAATTTTGTTTTTTTAATCAATTCAATTTTTTGATAAATCTATGTTTACTCAACTTCCTTTCCCATTAGCCCTGCCATATTCTTTTTCCAGAGTTCACTTCCCTGAGGAATGTCAGCAGCATTGGTTACAAGATTATATTTATAGACATCATTTTTCTTGAAGGCTTCGATCACATTACTAAAGGTGGTATACATGGAAGAATTGTCCCCTTTAATTAAAAAGTTAACGATTTTACCCTGGCTTACGTTCACAGCTGCGGTTACCCAAGTTAGTAGTTCATTATTTGTACTGTCTGTAGGAATTCCTTGCATTTTTACATTTCCTGCTTCCTCAGGATTGAGGCGGATATATTGCTTTAACTGATTTAAAGGAACTCCTACATAATTTGATCTTTTAAAGAGTTCCATATCTTCTGGTGAAAAACTCAGATTCCTTTGTTTTGCAACATTTTCCAGAACTTCCACTCTCATGCCTTCATCCATGTCTATAAAAACCTCATTATCCTTACTTATAGTTACATTGAAGTAATCCTTTTGAGGAGCATGTTTAGTTGATACAGATGAGGGTGGAGTAACGTTTACTGCTTCGGACGGTTTGAATTGGGTTGCCAAGATAAAAAACGTCAATAAAAGGAACGCCACATCACACATAGCGGTCATATCAACAAATGTGCTTCCCTTTTTTATTTTGCCTCTGGCCATTTGTAATTTTATTTAAAAGTTACTAATACTCATTAGATTCACAATTCGAAAAATTCCACAAAATTATTTGTATAAAGATGCGAAGCTTTGTGTTAAAGTAAATCCTGACTCATCGATACCATAGGTAATGTTATCAATTTTGGTCGTAAACATGTTGTAGAAAATGATGGAAATAATTGAACCGAAGATACCAAGGGCTGTATTATAAAGAGCTTCAGCAATACCTCTTGAAAGTTCTCTTGCTGCTTCACCACCACCGGAATCACCCAGGTTAGCAAATGCACGAATCATACCTACTACCGTTCCAAATAGACCAACTAGAGTGGATAAGGATGCAAGTGATGAAAGGAATACCAGGTTTCTTTCAAGCATAGGTAATTCAAGAGCTGTAGCTTCTTCTACTTCTTTTTGAATAGCCATTACTTTTTGTTCTGTAGTAAGTTAAGTATCAGTGATCATTTCTTTGTACACTCGTAATCCGGATTTCATCACGTTTCCAACGGATCCTTTTTGTCTGTCACATTCTGCGATTGCCGCATCTACTTTTTTATCTGCAAGATAAAATTGAATTTTTCTTACAAACTCAGCATTCGATCCTTTACCTGTAGCTTTTGAAATAGTTAACGCTCTTTCAATTGCAAAAGTGATCGCAATCAATGAACAAGAAATAAGGATAGGTACAACGATTCCACCTTCATACATCCTTGCAAAGTCACTTGTAGGACCTATATGATGAGGCCAGAAACCGCCTTTAGGATCAGGGTTTGTAAAATTGCCAGGAGCACCAATCACGAATCTCCAAAATGCATATCCACCCATTATACAAAATATAGGTGCAAGAATGGAAATGATGTTACTTGATTTTTTAGCCTTTACCGAAGTGGTGGACTTAACTGTAGAATTCGCAGTTGATTTTTGTTCTGCCATGTTGTGTTGATTTTAAGTTTAAGTTTAAGATGTAGTTGTAAAAATTGTTTATACACGTTTAAATAATTTCCTAGAAACTTTCTACAATAATTAAATTTTTAGGAAGGCACAAGTTAATAAAATATTTAAGAGTTAATCCTTCAATTCAAAAAATATTTTTACTATTAGTTTTCGGTGTTTTTTTTTAAAATTCGGATTAAATGAAGGCATAAAAATAACAGATTTTTAAGCGAATACAGAAACTTTTATTTTGCTCAGATATTGATTTGTTTTTTCTACCGGATATCCACTCAAAACTCCAGGCCATAACTTCCTGTAACTCACTACTGAGTGACCTTTTACTCATACCTTAAAGCTACAATAGGATCTAATGATGCTGCTTTGACAGCCGGGTATAAACCTGCAAAAAGTCCAACCGCTGAGCACACAATGATCCCTAAAAATGCCCATAACCATGGAACCACAAATCCGGTATTTAAAAATATCCCAACCACATTTCCAACTATTACTCCTAAAACAATTCCAATAACTGCACCTATCAGGCTGATAAAAACAGATTCAAACAGGAATTGTGTTCGTATACTTCTCGATTTTCCACCAATTGCTTTGACTAAACCTATCTCTCTTGTACGTTCATTTACGGCAACTAACATAATATTCATTAACCCGATTGCCGCTCCAAACAAGGTAATTAAGCCTATAAAAGCAGCAGCAGTTGTAATTGCTCCCAGACTACTTTTCAAAATTTCCGCTACACTATCACTTTTACTGATATAAAAATTATTCTCTTCTCCAATACCAATATTACGAATCGGCCTGAATGTACCGATAGCTTCAGATATGGCAGGTTCCATTTCCACTATATTATTGACCATAACACCAATCCTATAAGTATTTCCTTCGGTAGAAAAAAGCCGGCGAATATTGTTGTATGATGTAATGACTATGTTGTCTGCATTAAGGAAAGAGCTGGACCCTTTATCTTTTAAAATACCCACTACATGGTATTTTATTCCTCCAACCTTTATGATTTTATCAAGTGCTCTCTCCGTATTATCCCCATATAAGCTTTTAGCAACGCTATTTCCAAGTATACAAATGTTCCGTCCACTCTCAACATCAATGGCATTGAAGTTTCTTCCACCAATTAGAGTATAGCCACTCTGAGCCAGATAATTTTCATCAGCACCAATAACGGATATATTGGGATTTGTTTTGGTCGTTTGGTTGCTTACCACCACCGATCCCGGACCACTAATAGAAATACTAACCCTTGCAGGAAAATTATATCTTTCTTTAAAAAGTTTTGCTTCTCTATAAGAAATAATTTTTCGCTCGTTTGATTTTCTGGACTTAAGAGAACTTGTTGAGGTTTTCTTTACTTCATTACGTCCTCTGTTAATTCTTAAATCATTGAAACGGATACTAAAGGAATTTGCGCCCATAGTGGCAAAGCTCTCGGAGACACTCTGATTCATGGAAGCAATGGCAGTAATAATCCCTATGAGAGCCATAATCCCAAATCCTATAATAGAAACGGTGATGCCTGTTCGTAACTTATTTGATTGAATAGTACGCCAAGCGAGAGCGAGAGAATCTTTTAATTGCATAATCCGGGCATTTGCCTTAACTAAAGTTAAGTGAAGGTAGGAGATTACACAATTTTTATTTTACCGCTTAAGTATTAATAATAGATCCAGTCGATAATCAATCCGGGTGCGATCCCAAACAAGATAATTAACGCGGCTGTTATAAATAACAGGTATTTAAAAGCGGTTGAATAATTCAGTCCGACATTAACCCCTTCTACAGGCTCTTTAAAGTAAATAGATTGAATGACCCTAAAGTAATACACAGCGCCTATAGCTGCACAGATAACTGCAAATATAACCAACCAGAGATGCTGTCCGGTTTTAACGGCTGCAAGTAACACATAAAATTTTCCAGTAAATCCAACTGTAAGTGGAATTCCTGTTAATGACAATAAGAAGATAGTTGCTGTTATACCAAGTGCGGGATGTGTTTTACCTAATCCGCGGAAGCCATCCAATGAGTAATCACTCATCTTAACTATGATTGCAAACAATCCAATGGTCGCAATGCTATACCCGGCGGCATACAATATTAATCCTTCCCATGCCGTGGAATTTAAAGCGAACAATGCAAACATCATAAATCCAGCGTGGGAAATACTGGAATAGGCAAGCATTCTTTTGACACTCTGTTGAAATACAGCTGTAATATTTCCAATAAACAAGGTGGCAGCCGTTATAATAATAACAAGCATTTTCCACTCGCCATGAATCGAACCAAATGATGTTTGGAATAATTTTACAAAAGCTACAAATGCCGCAATTTTTACAATGGTCATCATAAAGGAAGAAATCACCGGAGGCGCACCATCGTAAACATCCGGCGCCCAGAAATGAAAGGGTGCCGCAGATACTTTAAAAGACATTCCTACAATAAGTAACACGATTCCTGCACCAATAAGAACAGGCATAGATCCAGTTCCAATATTAATTGCATCGATATAAAATGAACCAAGTGAATTTCCTCCGTAAATTAATGCAATACCCATGAGTAGAATTCCTGTGGAAAATGCACCCATTAAAAAGTATTTCAGAGCGGCTTCGTTTCCTTTTAAATTTTGCTTGGTACTACCCGTTAATATATATAATGGGATAGACATGATTTCAATTCCCAGGAATAGAAGTAATAAAGTATTATAAGACACAGAAATTGCTGCCCCGCAAAGAACAAAAAACATCAGGGAAAAATATTCAGAAACATGAGGACCTACTTTTTCAACATCCCGTCCATTCAATAAAAAATATAATAGCGTACATGAAAAGACGATTGTATTAAAATGAAGAGTGTACTGATCAAATTTCAGCATACCACGTGTATCAATATTAAACAATGGAGTGCCGAAAAACTCTAAAATATTAGCTGCCAGTATGAGGATTACTCCGGCTATGGCCCAATACTTTGGTGTAGATGTTTTTTTGAAAAAAACACCGCCAAACATCATTACAACTCCCCAAATTGCCGTTAATATAATTGCATTCATAATTTAACACCTGCCTCACATGAGGCTCATTTTAATTTTAAAAAAATCAATTTCAATCCATTTGCTCCATTCCGGAAACTACCCCTCTTATTTCGAATCAACCACCTACTCTTGCTAATATGTCTGACACAAAATTTTGAGTCAGATTAAAAACCGGCTCAGGATATACTCCCAATCCAATTACAAATAAAATTATGACTCCTAAAACGATTTTTTGTAATCCCGAGATAGGACCGACTTTTTCGCTCAATTCGTTTGGCGTACCAAAGAATAAATATTGTACCATTCGCAACATATATGCAGATGAAAGGATGATTCCGGACACGGCAACTACTGCGAAAATTTTATTATACTGAAATAGTCCATTGAACATTAAAAACTCACTTACAAAGGAATTTGTAAGCGGCAATCCAATATTCGCAAAAGCGATAATTACCAGAAAAATTGCCAGAGAAGGTGACTTAACTGCCAGACCACTTAATTCTTTAATTTTTCTAACTCCGGTTTTCTTTTCTATAATATCTACGATAATCCAGAGAGCCAGAATATTGACCCCATGATTAAACATTTCTAATATAACACCCTGCAAACCGGATTCGTTTCTAACAAAAATTCCGGCACCCATTAACCCAAGATGAGCAATAGATGTCCAGGCAATAAAACGCTTTAGATCGTTCTGTACGAGAGCAATCGCACTTGCGTAAACAATTCCGATGATCGAAAGCACGATGACAATATCTGCATAACTTTCAGAAGCAGCAGGAAATATTGGAATCATCCATCTGATCATCCCAAATACACCCATTTTTACCATGATCGCACTCAGAACCATTACAGAAGGATAATTTCCTTGTTCATATACCCCGGGTTGCCAGGTATGAAGTGGAAAAATGGGAATCTTCACGGCAAATGCAGCAAAAAACAACCAAAACAACCATTGCTGCTGACCGGGTTCCAATACTGCATTATAAAATGCCATCAATGAAAAAGAGTGTGCGGAATCCGGAGCATATGCCGGCGTATGAAGATATACGAATATAATTCCAACCAACATTAAAAGAGAACTCAGGAAAGTATAAATGAAAAACTTAAATGTAGCCTGAATTCTTTTCTCCTCGCCCCATTTACTACAAAGAAAGTAGATTGGAATAAGTGCCAATTCCCAGAAGAAATAAAATAACAGTGCATCATAAGCTACAAAAACTCCCATGATACCAGCCTGAGACAAAAGCATTAATCCATAAAATGAATGAGCATTTTTATACTCATTTTTCCAGGTAGAAGCAAATATCAGCGGATAGCTTAAAGAAGTTAAAAACGTCAATAAGAATCCCATCCCATCCATGCCTACTGAAAAACTGGATCCGATATACGGCATCCACACATAGGAAACATTATGATAAACGCCATACTCCGGATGGTTGGCCACATCTGAAAAAGTAAGAGCTATGATGGATACCACCAGAGTAGCCAATGCAGATAAAATCGCAAATGTTTTTACTTTCCTGGAATCTTTGATAAAAAAAGCAATTAACCCTGTTACTAAAGGAATCCAAAGAAGCAATTCTGTAAAAGTAAAGTATGTACCCAGCATTATATTATTTTGTAAACATTTGAATAATAAATAAAACCAATAGCCCAATTACCATTAATAATAGATAAGAGCCCACCTGTCCGCTTTGCAATAATCGTAATTGACGGCTTCCATAATTCACTCCTCTACCTACTCCATTCACAATCCCATCAATTCCTTTTGTATCTACTATATTATGAAAGAACCTGCCGAGAGCATAGTATGGTTTTACAAATACTGCATCGTAGATTTCATCCACATAAAACTTATTTTCAATGGCTCTGCTAAAGGAGTTTTTAGCGGGAGCAAATACTGTTTGAGTTTTAAATTTATTCCAGGCCCATAATGATACCGCAATCGATAAAACGGTTGTAATACCAATCAATATCCACTCGGTTTGATGCGAAGGATGGTGGTCTCCTAAAAGTTGGGTGGAACGGGCAAATACCGGAGAAAGATATTCTCCGAAGGAATTACTGTTTGCCATAATTACTTCCGGAATGCCTACCAGGCCGCCAACAATAGATAACACGGCTAATAAAATTAAAGGAATTGTCATAGCCGAAGGACTTTCATGAAGATGATTATCCTGCTCTTGTGTACCTCTGAATTTTCCGGCAAATGTGAGTGCCAATAAACGGAACATATAAAAGGCAGTAAACAATGCACCGAGAAGTCCGAATACATATAATAAAGGATTCGAACCGAAAGAAGCATTTAAAATTTCATCTTTAGAAAAGAATCCGGATAATGGCGGGATACCTGCAATTGCCAGACAGGCAATAAAGAAGGTGATGTATGTAATGCGCATTTTCTTTCCCAAACCTCCCATTTTCCGAATATCCTGTTCACCACTAAGTGAATGAATAACGGATCCGGCAGCGAGGAACAATAGCGCTTTAAAAAATGCATGCGTCATAACATGGAATACGGCAGCAGAATAAGCGCCTACTCCCAAACCTAAAAACATATATCCTAATTGACTCACTGTAGAATAAGCCAATACTTTTTTAATATCATTTTGTCTTAATGCAATAATGGCTGCTAGAACTGCTGTTACAACTCCAATGACTGCTATAATTGAAAGTGAAGTTGGAGCCAGAGAATACAAAATATTGCTCCGGGCAATCATATAAATTCCAGCTGTAACCATTGTTGCAGCATGAATCAAAGCAGAAACCGGTGTAGGACCAGCCATTGCATCC